>NZ_JACAEU010000091.1:0-24732 GCF_013388695.1 Fischerella sp. | reverse complement strand
ATTATGAAATTTTACCTGAAACAACAGAGGCTTTTATTTATGTCGCTATGATTCGTTTAATGCTCAAGCAACTTGCGTGATTAAAATCACCTATCAAGAACTTTTCAGACATCCTCTAATTCGATCCAAACGATCGATCGCATTTCCAACTTTATTTTCTGTAAAGTTCGATCTACTTTTCGACAGAAACGCTAATGCAGCTATATCCAGTTCATCGCTGAAATGAGTCGTCGTTACGGCAACCAAGCCAGCGACCTTACCTTGCTCAGCGATCCCCTGGTATTTCCTGTCCGGTTGGTACAGAGTCAAACCTATTGCAAACCTCGCCTTGCTTTAGTCGGAGATGCTGCGCATTGCTGTCATCCCGTTGGGCAAAAATCATTACCATCACAAATAACAAAGTTTGCAGTACGACAATACATCCACCGGTTGAGCCATCAATGTGGTAACAAATATAGGTGCCCATGACGCTAGAAAACACGCCAGAAGCGATCGCAATTAGCATCATGTGGTCAAAGCGATCGCCCATTCCTCGAACGATCGCTTCACAAGATACAGCTAGAAATTTAGCGAATAACCGTTACAGTTGGTCTCAATGCGATCGGGGAATGCTCATTGCTCGCTAATAGTTGAGGAAAGTGATGAGCATTCGGTGAATGCATTGCTTGAATCCCTAGATCGGCTCGATTCATAATATCTGCGTAGGTCGGAATCACTCGTCCTGCACTATCTAAAATCGAGTGATTAAAATTGAATCCATTCAAGTTAAATGCCATTGTGCCAATGCCCAAAGCTGTAAACCAAATGCATATTGTGGGAAACGCTGCCAGCCAGAAGTGAATCCTGCGTTTACTGCGAAATGCTAGACTGGGAATAGTTAATCGTCCCCAGAAGCCAGCATGTCCGGCAAACAGGTTGTAGGTTTCGGCTTCTTGACCAAATCGGTATCCTGCATTTGCCGATTCAATTTCAGTAGTTTCCCGAATCAAGCTTGATGTGACCAGTGAACCATGCAGTGCACTGAATAGAGAGCCACCAAACACCCCTGCAACGCCTAGCATATGAAATGGATGCATCAGAATATTGTGGTCGGCTTGGAAGGTCAACATAAAGTGAAATGTACCAGCAATGCCGAGGGGTAAGCCTTCTGAGAAGCTACCTTGCCCGATCGGATAAATCAGTAAAACGGCTGTCGCAGCGGACGCGGGAGCCGAGAACGCAACTGGAATCCAAGGACGCATTCCCAATCGGTAGCTCAGTTTCTTTTCATAATCTCTGATTACAGGGAGTCGGCCAGCGATTGCGGTCATGAAAAAGCCCGCTCCTGTAAGGGAAGCGGGCGTTGGGAGGTGATTTTCAATTGCTTGACCGAATGTTTTATCGGGGTTTAGAAATTTCGGGGTTTGAACTCAATAGGATAATCCCGATCGCAATTAGCCCAACACCGACCGCATAGTGCAGCAGCGCAGTGGCGCGATCGCCAATTAAGGGACGAAAGAATTTGCGACTCGCGTTGTTCCAGTAAGCCGGGGGTTTATGGTAGGTAAGAAAGATTGTGATTAGACCTGAGAAAATACAGGCGAGAGCGCTGGCAGAATGCATAGGAGATCAATCCGTTTCCTCTCGTTGAACCACAAGTTGCCGAGCAAACTTGAATAAATTGCGACCCTGCGTCGTCAATGAGCGCAACCGAAGCGTCTGCTTCCAGTAATGCACGAGCATTGCCCCGCCTTTTACCAGCATCCAAAGTAACCCAATCCCATTCAAAAGCACGTAAACCGGCTCCAGCATTTGTCCAAAGTATTCACCTTCATGGATGCTCATTAACAGATGGACTTGATCGCGAGATAACCCAAACCAACTCTTGGCAAGGCGATATACAACGCCCGTGAAGACCGTGACTAGCAATGGTAGCACTGCGATCGGTGCCATAATTCGATGCGGCGTTGCTGAATTTGGTCATGAATTATGTTTGTACACATTTTCGTAGAGACGTAGCAATGCTACGTCTCTACACACCCGTGAATTGTAAATTCATATTTTGATTCAGCAACCCCTTCGATGCAGTCTTCTGAAGTGCTGAATGATCATGATGACTGAGGCAATTGTTTTCTGGATCGGACAAGCAAACCATGCTTGGGTGCAAAGATCATCGCGATCGCAAATAGCAATGTTTGCAGCACCACAATACAACCGCCCGTTGAGCCATCAATGTGGTAGCTAATATAAGTGCCCATGACGCTGGAAAATACGCCAGAAGCCATCGCAATTAGCATCATGTGGTCAAAGCGATCGCTCAACAAATACCCCGTTGCCCCCGGAGTAACCAACATCGCAACCACGAGAATGATACCAACTGTTTGTAATCCAGCGACCGCAGTCAGCGATAGCAAAGACAGCAGAACATAGTAGAGAAAAACAATATTGATTCCTATGGAGCGGGCATGAGTCGAATCAAAGCAAAACAGAATTAAATCTTTTTTTAAAATCGTTAATGCGACTAACGTAATCGCGCTAATCACAACAGTCTGAAGAATATCGCTATCAGAAATTCCCAAGACATTCCCAAATAAGATATGCATCAAATCAATCGAACTTCTAATCTTAGAAACTAACACCAACCCTAACGCAAAAAATCCAGTAAACACTAAACCAATCACTGTATCTTCTTTGATACGTGTTTTTGCTTTGATAAATCCGATCGCAATCACAGAACCAACCCCAAACACAAATGCACCCACCGCGAAGGGGATATTCAGCACATAGGCGATTACCACTCCCGGCATCACAGCATGAGAAACCGCATCGCCCATCAATGCCCAACCTTTCAAGGTCATGTAGCAAGATAGCGCCGAACAAACCACTCCCACCAATGCACTGACTAAAATTGCTTTGACCATAAATTCATGCTGCAAGGGTGCAGCAAACCACTGAATCAAATCCATTACGGCTCCTCCTGCTCTTGATTTAAACTTGTCTGTGCAAACCGACTTTTGGCAAATGAGAAATCGCCAACCGAACCGTCAAAGGTGCGGGAAAGATTTTCTTCCGTAAATACCTCGGAGGTATCGCCGTATGCCAGAATGCTGCGATTGATCAACACCACCTGATCGCAAAATGTGGCGACAGAGGCAAGATCATGGGTTGAGATGAGAATGGTATGCCCCGCTTGTCGCAGGGCGATCAACAGGTCAATCATCATTTTCTCGGTTTTGATATCGACTCCAGCAAAGGGTTCGTCTAACAGCAACACTGTTCCCTGTTGTGCCAATGCCCGGGCAAAGAAGGTGCGTTTCTTTTGCCCCCCTGATAGTTCGCCAATTTGGCGATCGCGCAATTGCCACATTTCTACCCGCTCTAATCCCTATCTCACCGCTTGTTTATCGGGCGATCGCGGAATTCGCAACAAGTTCATGTAGCCATAGCGCCCCATCATCACCACATCATGGACGCTCACCGGAAAGTTCCAGTCCACTTCCTCCGACTGGGGCACATACGCCACCAGATTGTTTTTTTGGACTCGGCGAATCGGTAATCCATTAATTAAAATGCGTCCGCTAACGGGTTTGACAAATCCCATGATCGCTTTGAACAGGGTCGATTTTCCTGCCCCATTCATGCCCACCAATCCGCAAATCTTTCCCGCATTCAGTTGCAGTGATGCACTGTGCAATGCCACTTTGCCGTGATAGGCAACCGTGACATTTTCCATGTCAATGCTGATTGTGTTCATCATCTCATCTCCTCTATTTGCTCTGTAAACCTTCAATTAAAGTATTGACGTTATATTCCAAAAGTTTCAGATAGGTCGGCGTGGGACCATCGGCGGGAGAGAGGGAATCGACATAAAGCACACCGCCATACTTTGCTCCAGCTTCCTTTGCCACCTGAAGCTGCGCCTCATTGCTGACTGTACTCTCACAAAACACAGTTGGAATTCTGTTTTCCTTCACCGTGTTAATCACTTTTTCTATTTGTTTTGGGGTGGCTTGCTGTTCGGCATTAACGGGCCAGATGTAAACTTCCTTCAAGCTATAGTCACGGGCAATGTAGGAGAACGCGCCTTCACAACTTACCAGGTAGCGCTTGTCGGGAGGAATAGCGGCGATCGCTTGTTTCAGTTTGTCATCGATTGCCCGAATCTGTTCACTGTACGTCTTGGCATTTTCAGCATAAGTTGCGGCATTAGCCGGATCAAGGTTCGAGAGCGCCTTGCGGATATTCTCAACGTAAATCAAAGCGTTTTTAGGCGACATCCAGGCATGGGGATTGGGCTTCCCCTGGTAAGCATCCTCTGCAATATTAACGGGTTCAAATCCTTGACTCAAAGTCACATGAGGAACTTTTGGCAGGCTATTGTAGAAGCGATCGGCCCAGCGTTCTAAGTTCAACCCATTGTCTAAAATCAAATCAGCATCTTTTCCCCGCACTAAGTCGCTTGGCGTGGGTTCGTAGCCGTGAATTTCAGCCCCTAGCTTGGTAATCGATTCGACGATTGCTCGATCGCCCGCCACATTCTGCGCCATATCTGCCAGAACGGTAAACGTGGTGAGAACCACTTTTTTGTCTTTTCGAGCAGGGGTAGTAGCAGTGAAGCGTCTAGCCCCATCACTCTGCTGAGTTGGAGTTGTGGGATTACACCCACCGAGCCAAACACCTACCAGTAGACCCATCAGCCCAATTGAGTAAGACTTGACGACTCGAAAACGTTCACTACAAAAAGGTTTGTGACTCATGGATGCTTTTCATAATCTTTTCACTTTCTAGAAAGATACCATAAAATGAGGGGATTATGAAAGGATTATGAGAAGTGAAGATTAGAGATCGTGCCAGCCGTATAACAGAAGAAATCAGGTTCGAGTTTTTGCAAGGAACTCAAGTTTTAGATTTCTACTTTGAACCAACACCTGAACCTGAAATGAATGTAGAGAAAATGACCAATTCTGGCGTTAGAGAGTTTGAACGTAAATGTCGGATTGGACACATTGAGAAAGGGCAGAAATTAGGAGTTCGATTTGTTGTAACAAGTGATTCAGATATCCAACTGAAATTACATCCATACAATGAACATGGTGATGTTGAATTCGTTTCTAGATCTGCAACAAAAACATTAAGTGAAAGAGAGCAAGTCGCGCGATTTTTAAGTTTATTAATTATGTATCTTGTTATCCCTCCGAAGTGAGATCTTGTTAAAGTTATAATCTTAATTAAGCCTAAGTCTTAAGGAGGGAACATGCTAGTAAGTGTTGAAGGGGTTTACCGCAATGGTCGTATAGAACTCATAGAAAGTCCCAATAACGTACCTGAAGGGACTTGTGTAATTGTTACCTTTGTTAGATCGAATGATATTGACTTGGCATCTCAAGGAATTGATAGAGAGCAGGCTAAGACTCTACGTGCAAGTCTAGCTACCTTTTCAGACGATTGGAACAGCCCTGAAATGAGTGTTTATGACAACTATGATGCAGCCAAAGCGATCGCTTGACACCAGTCAAAACTGTTGGTAAATGTTTAGAACGCTTTGCACGAACTGCATCTATTTTTAAATCTAAATAAGGACAATTGTTGGGAATTAGTGAGAAAATTATTGAGATTAATTCCCAGTAAATAGAAGTATTATCAACGTGGTCAGAGGGCTATGAGGCTTATTATGTCTGCATCGTAGCTCTTGTTGTCGCCCCGTCAGGCTTTACTGAATACTACTCTCTTGACTTGGAAAAGTGATATTGATTCCTCAGAGATCCCTTAACCCTGGATGGGTAACGTAAACCAAAAAGTTGCCCCTGCGTTTGGGGCGCTATTCACACCAATTTCGCCGCCGTGGGCGTTGATAATTCGCTTACACAGATACAACCCCAATCCCAAACTTACGGAGTTGCGGACGTTACTACCCCGGAAATAAAGATCAAATAGCCTTTCGCACTGTTGCTGACTCAAGCCCACACCGTTATCTGCGACAGTGCAATAAATTTTATCCCCCTGGGCGATCGCATTTATGGTAATACTTAACCCTGGGAGATTGTGCTTGATGGCATTAACAATCAAGTTAGAAAATACTCGCCATAGTTGCGTTGGATCGCCATTCACCAACGGTAAATCAGCCGGAACTAAATTTGTCAGAGTGACTTGATTTTCCGCTAGCATCGGTTTTAAATCAGCGATCGCATCTTCTACGATTTGATGCAGTTTTACTGGTTGGCGTTCCAAGAAAATGCCTTGCACTTCGCTGACATGAGCTTCCATCAATGAGTTAATTAAATTCAGTTGCCGTTCGCTGCTTTGCTCCATCCGTTCTAAAATCGAGCGGGGAATGGTAATTTGATCGTCTGGGCGTGCAAGTAGATTTTTTAGCACCATCAAAGTACCCAACACCGGGTTGCGTAAATCATGGGAAACTGCATGGAAAAATACTCGTAGTGCTTCTTCTGTGCGCTTGCGATCGCTAATATCTAGAATTACTCCCACCAACCCACCAAGCGAACCATCTGCTTTTGAAAAAGTTGCCTTATAAAAAATTACATCATGCTTCTTGCCATCTTTGTAGACTACCGAATCTTCATAACTCTGAATGCCTTGTTGCTCAAACAGTGCCATATCTGCTTGCTGGTATTGCTCGGCAAGTTGTTTTGGTGATAAATCATACTCATCTTTACCTAGGATTTTTTCTTTACTTAACCCGAAAGCTTCTTCAAAAGCCTTGTTACAGCCAATATATAAGCCTTGGGAATTTTTATAAAAAACTGGTGCAGGAATAGTATCAATGAGAACTTGCAAAAAATCTAACTGTTCTTGTAAAGCCGCTTCAGCTAGTTTGCGCTTAGTGATGTCTTCAATCAATCCTTCGTAGTATAGCAGCTTACCAGTTTCGTCACGCACGGCGTATGCCTTTTCTGAAATCCAGACAATGCTGCCATCTCGGCGATAAATCTGAGACTCGAACTCTGACACACTGCCATATTCTTCAATCAAGCGCACAAATTCCGCACGTCGGTGCGGATCGACATACAGTTGATGTTCTATATCAGTGAAATTTGCTGTTACTTCTTCCGGCGATGAATAGCCATAAATACGTGCTAATGCCGGATTAGCAGTAATGTAACGTCCGTCGGGACTGCTTTGGAAAATACCTTCGACTGCGTTTTCAAAGATATTGCGATATTTAGCTTCTGTCACCCCGAGTTTCTGATAAGCAAACTCAAGTTCCCTGCGGGCATAAAACTCGGAGCGTTGCAGGCGATCGTACAGGTAAACACCGATGTCACATATAACACAGAACCAGAATAAATATAAAATAAAAGTAACGTTATATATTTCCGGATGATCGGGAAGTGGTAGTTTTAGCCCAAATAACGTATTGAGACCAAAATAGTAAATTAGCACACCCAGCTGGGACAGCAAGTGTAGAACCCAGCATACAGGCATAAATGTTGCTTGACTGAGAAATAAAAGTGACCAAGCAAGGGTATTGGGCAGTGCAAAACCTTTGAAAGTAGCAAAAATCTGTGGTATCAGGCTAATTGACCAAGATGATCCCAAAAATAGTATCGCTGGATAGCGACGACCAAACTTAGTTTTACGCAAAGCTAGGCAAATAGATAAACTCAGCAGCATGACAATATCCATGACAAGCGCCTGAGTTCTTAGCACCTCTGGTAGTTTTTGCAACTCCTTGAGAGGAAAGAAATAGTTATAAATGTCACGCAAAGTAAACGTCAAAATGCAGATCAGCGCCAGCCATAACCATAAGCGTAATCTTTGCCACAAAAAGCCATTGCGCCAATCTTTGTATTCACTGGCCATGACGTCCGCTGTTGAGGTGGTATCACCAGAAACAGCTCCGCGTTGCCATTTCCTTAGTAATTTCAACAAGGTCTTCATTAACTTCTGACCAAATCCCATAATGAATAAAGAAGGTGTTTCCTTCTTTTTGCTTCCCCTCAATTTCAATTTTGGATTGTTGATGATACAAGTGGTGTTCTTCCTAAAGGTGGAGAATATATATTTTTATTGCCTGTGGCTAGTTCTTGGTTGTACGCCAACAGTGTGAGCAATTTTCCAGTCTAGCGGCTACCTCTGGCACAGTCATATTCCCCATTCCCCACACATATTTACTGTGCCGTTGTGTTTTGATAAAAACTTTACTGTAACCACTCTGACAATAAAACACTCTTACAGCAAAAACAATTCTTCAGAATGTCTAAAAGAATTTCCATTAGCTTGTTGCTGCTGTTTATTGGCATTCAGGTAGGTATCACTAAGCAAGCAGTAAAAGCGCAAACACCCATACCAACTGCACCAACAGCTACCACAAAAATCATTTGTCCTGCCCAATTGGGAACAGCGGTAGATGCGGTGATCAACCGTCCCGAATTCAGTCGGACACGTTGGGGAATTTTGGTACAAAATCTAGGATCTACTCAAACACTTTACAACCGGGATGCTGAAAAATACTTTACTCCAGCTTCTAACACCAAGCTACTAACTACAGCTGCCGCCTTGCAACAGCTGGGTGCAAATTATCGCATTCGCACTTCTGTGTATAGCAATGGTGATGGTGTGTTGCGTGTAGTGGGTAGGGGAGATCCCAGTTTAACTGATGCCCAACTAATAGCATTAGCGAAGCAGTTGAAACAAAAAGGTATTACCAAAATCAAGCAGTTGATTGTTGATGATAGTTACATTCAAGGAGATATTGTTAACCCTAGCTGGCAATGGGAAGATTTGCTGTCAGGCGATGGCACACCAGTTAACAGTTTGATGGTGAATCAAAATACTTTTAGTTTCATTATCTCACCGCAAACTTTAGGTAAACCTCTAAAACTCATCTGGTTGAATAAGGATGAAAAAAAACAGTGGCAGGTAATTAATCAGTCAGTCACCGTTGCGAAAAATCAACCAGCTGCGATCAAAGTTACTCGTGATTTAAAAGGAGCAATACTACGAATTCAAGGCGAGTTGCCTGAGACTTCTCAACCGCAATTTATTACTATACCCGTAGTTGCACCTGCGGAATATTTTTTGCAGCGTTTGCGCAGTGCTTTGGCAACAGAGAAAATAACCGTTAAAAAAACATCAGTTGCAGCTAGTGGTAGCAAAAATGAAACGGAATTAACTGCTGTGCTGTCTCCTTCACTCTCGGAATTGGTAATGGAGGCAAATCAGAATAGTAATAACTTCTATACTGAAGCATTACTGAGAGCATTAGCGATTAAAAAACCAGCAACCAAAAATCAGAGTACGGCTGATGCTGGGTTAGAAGTTTTGCAGACAACTCTAACTCAGTTAGGAGTCGATTCCAAAAGTTACCTTTTGTTTGATGGTTCGGGGTTATCTCGCAAGAACTTAATTAGTCCAGAAGCATTGGTGGAAACTTTGCAGGCAATGGCGAAATCACCCCAAGCATCAGTTTTTCGTGCTTCCCTACCTGTAGCAGGTGTCAGTGGCAGTTTAAAAAGTCGCTTTCAGGATACGCCCGCTGCGGGAATCGTGCAAGCGAAAACAGGGACTCTGCGTGGTGTTGTGACTCTCTCAGGATATGTAAATACGCCTAGTTACAGTCCGGTGGTTTTCAGTATTATGGTAAATCAAACCGAACAACCTGCTAGTGTTGTACGGCAAGCAATTGATGAAATTGTGGTGATATTAGCACAGTTGCAGCGTTGTTAATTCTATCTTTGTGTCTTGGTGTCTTAGTGGTTTAAGATTTTTTACCACCCTACTCTGCGAGAAGCCCTCCGGGTACTCTAACCTTGAGCCGCCCACAAGGGGCGTCTACGTCAATCGCTCATGGGGGACACTCACCGCTGCGCGTCTACGTGACGGGAACCGCCTTCTGGGGGGCTGGTTTCACCAAGGCACAAAGACACCAAGTATTTTCATAGCAAGAAAGCGGGTGATGGGACTCGAACCCACGACGTTCACCTTGGGAAGGTGACATTCTACCACTGAATTACACCCGCAAATAGCTGTTAGCTTAAATAAAGCTAGCAACTATTATACCACTATTTTCTGACTGACATTTGGGGTAGGTACTTGTAGATTTTTGATGCTGTTGATATCGGTTCGCGCTTTCGGGTCGATTTGGACTCTGATGGGAATTTGGCGATCGCAGCTCTCAAACCACTACCTAATAATAATGTAATGGCGCTAGCCAAAGGAGATAGTTTTAGTGCTATTTGCCTATTTTTATGTAATTAGTCTTACATTTAATAGCAGTGGGGTTGTTAGCGATCGCTTTTTTGGATGTCATTTGATCAAATCACGTTGCTCTCGTCGGCGACTGAATGCCAGCATTTGCCCAAGCTAATGACCGGGCCAACTTCTGACGAATGAATGGCAAAAGTTGTAGCATGATAAAGATACACGTGCGGCCCAGGAAGCCCCATATTGAGGGAGACCACATCTGCCAGGCCATAAAGTTGGCCCGATTAATCACACTCTGGTTGATTTGTCGGCGAATCCGCTCATAATTTAAGTAGGCATCGTCCAAGGATGACTGGCCCTGGAAAGCACGTGACAGTTCTTCAGCCAAAGTTTCAGCATCTTGCAGAGCCATATTCATCCCCAAACCTGCTGCTGGATGAGTTACGTGAGCAGCATCGCCTAGAAGTACGACTCCTTGATTGGCGTAACGTTCCACATGCATCTTCTGTAACCGATAGACGCGATCGCCGTGTCGTTCTAATTCCATATCAGCTAAGGCAGGGAGACGACCGGCCAACTGCTGACGCAGTTCGGTCTCAATATTCATTATCCCATCCAGCTTTATTACGTTTACGTTTTACTCCAGTTTTGAGAGTTTTTTCTTGATTTATATAGATTTAACGCAATCTGTCTTAGGATGGCAAAGTTCTGAAGTGCATTATCCTTTTTTTATACAAAAATATAGGTTTCTCCTCGCAGAAAGCATAGCCTATTCTGTGATAGAGCTATAAAAATTGGTCATATGTTGTAAAAAGAGCTTGCCAGCACCCAAGCCTTTGCTGTGATAATAACTACAAGGAGAAATGTGTATAGCGCTTAACTCCATCTAACGCCAAGGTAATTGGCAATTTTGATATAAACGCATAAACAATTAAACCTCTTACAAAAGAACCTTTTGCTAAGAGGTGGGAAAAAGTTAAAGGTTAAGGGTAAAGGAATTGAGAAGCCTTTGCCCTTTACCTCTTTTCCCTTTCCTCCACTTCTTTTAAGAAGTCTATTGTTGTCCGACTGAGTAACTAGTATGTTCAATGCCACAGAAATATTAATAGATGCTTTTGTAAAGCAAATTCGAGAAGGCTACCGCCGTACCTACGGCTGCTTAAAAACTGATTATCAAGACATAATTGCTTGGGCAGGCAATATGGCTTTAGAAAACATTGCCAATAGTGATGCCCTGTATCACAATGTCGAACACTCGATTCTCGTCACTCTAGTAGGACAGGAGATTTTACGTGGCAAACACATTCGGGAAGGAGGTGTTTCTAGTGAAGATTGGTTGCATTTTATAATTTCTTTGCTTTGTCATGATATCGGCTATGTCAAAGGAGTGTGCCGACAAGACCGCGAGCAAGAAGGATTATATGCTACAGGTAAAGATAACATCATGATTTCTCTTGCTCCTGGGGCTTCTGATGCCAGCCTGACACCATATCATGTCGATAGGGCGAAACTCTTCATCGATGAGCGTTTTGGTGGTCATAAACTCATAGATTCTGAAGTTATCAAGAGCAATATTGAATTGACTCGCTTTCCAGTGCCGACTGCTGACGATCATCAATGTACTGATAGCTTTGCAGGCTTAGTGCGTGCTGCTGATTTAATTGGACAATTAAGCGACCCCCGCTACTTAAAGAAAATTACTTCTTTGTTCTACGAGTTTGAAGAAACTGGGATGAATAAAGTTTTGGGTTATCAAACACCCGCTGATTTACGCAATAACTACGCCAAATTCTACTGGAATGGGGTTTATCCTTATATTCAAGATGCACTGCGTTACCTGTCTTTGACACAGCAGGGAAAACAAATTGTCGCCAATCTCCACTCCAATGTCTTTGTTGTAGAACATGAAGTTACTCAAGAAGAAAAGTTATATTTTGTTGATATGGTCAAAAGTCCAGAGTCAAAAGTCCATAGTCAAAAGTAGTAATTGTTGGTTGTTAGTTGTTGGTTGTTGGTTGTTGACCTTTGACCCTTGACCTTTGACCATTGACCCTTGACCCTTGACTGTTGACCATTGACTATTGACTAACTATGAACTGGTGGCAAAGACTCAAAAAAAATCCTTTAGCGCGATTTGGGGCAATTTTGCTCATAGTTTTCTATGTGACAGTAATTGCCGCTGATTTCGTCGCCCCTTATGACCCTTATGCCTCCCAACCGAATGGTTCCCTGCTACCACCGACTAGAATTCACTGGTTTTCGAGTTCGGGGCAGTTTATTGGACCTCATGTTTATCCAACAATTCAAGGAGACACAAATTTAGAAACAGGCGATCGCAAACTCATTGTAGACAAAAGTAAACCCTCACCTCTACGGTTATTCGTTCAAGGTTCCGAATATCGCCTTTTCCAGTTGAATTTGCCTTTACCACCCAAGTGGGATGAAGTAACTGTCATCCCCGGAATTCCTTTGAATTGGCATTTATTTGGTACAACTGGCGAAGCTAAAATCAACCTCCTAGGTACTGACGATCAAGGACGCGATCAATTCAGCCGCTTACTACATGGCGGTCGAATCAGTTTGTTTATCGGTATTGTGGGCGTTGCCCTCACCTTTCCTCTCGGGATGCTAATTGGCGGAATTTCTGGTTATTTTGGCGGCTGGGTTGATGGTATCATCATGCGCCTAGCCGAAGTACTGATGACCTTTCCCAGCATATATCTATTAGTAACCTTGGGTGCAGTTTTGCCCCCAGGACTAACCAGTACTGAGCGATTTTTGTTGATTGTGTTGATTACGTCGTTTATCAGTTGGGCTGGCTTAGCACGAGTCATTCGCGGACAGGTACTCTCTATCAAAGAACGCGAATTTGTGCAAGCAGCACGAGCAATGGGTGGCAAGCCACTATATATCATCACTCGCCATGTTTTGCCGCAAACTGCCACATACATAATTATCTCTGCTACCCTTGCGGTTCCCGGTTTTATCGGTGCAGAAGCAGTACTCAGTCTGATTGGGCTGGGAATTCAACAACCAGATCCTTCCTGGGGCAATATGCTGTCTTTAGCAACCAATGCTTCTATATTGGTGCTGCAACCTTGGCTGATCTGGCCACCAGCATTGGTGATTATCCTGACAGTTTTAGCGTTCAATTTACTGGGAGATGGACTGAGAGATGCCCTCGATCCCCGTAGTTTGCAAAGGTAGATTGTTGTTTGTTGTGGGTTGTTTGTTGTTTGTAATCACCAACAACCAACAACCAACTACTAACCAAAAACACTGCCAATTGAACGAGCTATGTTTTGTGGTTGCATAGCATCTGTCGCAGCGGTCGGTTCATAGCCGCAGTGAACCATACAATCTGCACACTTGGGATTGCTACTAGCACGACCGTATTTGCTCCAGTCAGTTTTTTCTAGCAGTTCACTGAAGGTGGCGTAGTGACCTTCATTTAACAAGTAACAAGGTTTTTGCCAACCAAGCACACTGTAACTAGGACTACCCCAAGGTGTGCATTCATAGTCTTTTTCACCAGTCAGAAAATCTAAAAATAATGGATTGTGATTAAAGTTCCATTTTGTTTTACCTGCTTTGAAAGGAGCTAGAATTTCTCGAAACAGGGCGCGTGTTTGTTCTCGCTTGAGAAAATGCTCTTGATCTGGTGCCCACTCATAACTGTAGCCTGGAGAAATCATCATGCCATCAATGTTGAGTGTACTCAGGAAGTCAAAAAATTCCTGCATTTGTTTAGGATCTGCGCCCTCAAAGATAGTCGTGTTGGTAGTGACACGAAAACCTTTGGCTTTAGCAGCGCGTATAGCTTGAACTGCAATGTCAAAAACACCTTTGCGATTAACGCAGTAGTCGTGCCAATCTCGCATTCCATCTAAATGCACGCTAAAAGTTAGATAAGGCGAAGGTTGGAATTTGTCCAAGCTTTTTTCTAACAATAAGCCATTCGTACACAAGTAAATGAACTTCTTGCGCTCAATCAATCCCCGCACAATCTCATCAATTTGGGGATGTAGCAGAGGTTCTCCTCCAGGAATGGAGACTATGGGAGCTCCACACTCTTCTGCTGCTGCAAAGCACTGTTCTGGTGTCAGGTGTTGTTTTAGCACGTCTGTGGGATGCTGAATTTTGCCACAACCAGGACAGGCAAGATTGCAACGGAATAGTGGTTCTAACATCAAGACTAAGGGATAGCGTTTGCGTCCTTTCAAACGCTGGGTAAATATATATTTCCCGACTTCTAATGCTTGTTGTAAATGAATAGCCATTTTTGTATTACTCCTCACCTCACCTGAAAACTAGGATAACGACTTAATGAAACTCATGGTGAACACAGATAGTAATACTTATGATTTTTTTGAATGGGTTGCGATCGCTTTAGCTTATGATAATCATTATCATTATTGTTTAGCTTTTCACTATGACGTCCACAACACCTACAAATCCTTCTCCAGCAACCCATTTATTGCATCGTCCCCGTCGTCTGCGGCGCACAGCAGCACTGCGGCGAATGGTGCGAGAGATTCATCTGGACGTCAACGACTTGATTTATCCACTGTTTGTCATGGAAGGAGAAGGGCAAAGAGTCGAGATTGCTTCTATGTCTGGGTGCTACCGCTATACTCTGGATTTATTGCTCAAAGAGATAAAACAAGCTTTTGATTTGGGGATCAATGCTGTTGCACTCTTTCCTGTTATCCCAGAAGCTAAAAAAGATGATGTCGGTACAGAAAGCTATAACCCAGATGGACTAGTACAGCAAACCGTCAAAGCTATTAAACAAGTAGTTCCAGAAATTGTCGTGATTACCGATGTTGCTCTTGACCCCTTCACCACTCACGGTCACGATGGTTTGGTGGATGAAAAGGGTACTATTCTCAATGACCCGACCGTAGAAGTTTTAGTGAAAATGGCGCTTTCCCAAGCAGCAGCAGGGGCAGATTTTGTTGCACCTTCTGACATGATGGATGGCAGAGTTGGGGCAATTCGCAAAGCTTTAGATGCAGAAGGATACTTTGATGTCGGAATTTTGGCATACTCTGCAAAATATGCATCTGCTTACTATGGCCCATTTCGAGATGCTTTGGATTCTGCCCCGAGATTTGGCGACAAAAAAACTTATCAAATGGATGCCGCTAATGCTAGAGAAGCAGTGAAAGAAGTTGCTTTGGATATTGCCGAGGGTGCAGATATCGTCATGGTAAAACCTGCCTTAGCTTACCTGGACATCATCTGCCAAATTCGCAACACTACGAATGTACCAGTAGCAGCGTACAACGTCAGTGGTGAGTATGCAATGATTAAAGCTGCTGCACAGATGGGCTGGATAGATGAAAAACAGGTAATTTTGGAATTATTAACTAGTATGAAACGGGCTGGTGCTGATTTGATTTTGACCTATTTTGCCAAAGAAGTAGCTTTGATGTTGGCTTAACCAAATCTAATTCAGCTACTATTCTCAACACTCTCATTCTCGTTACCAGGTTGAACCTGGTAACTAGGTTTTGGAGGTTCCGCCTCCTGGGTAACGCAAATAATACGGAGAATATTGGTGTTATGATGAGAAACGTTCGGTTCTGGTGAGGATCAGCCACTGGAGGTAACGGGGAAAGTTCGGTGCAAATCCGACACTGTCCCGCAACTGTGAACTTAATGAAGTGAGTCAGGATGCCCGCCGAAGTTGATTCATCAGTTCTATACATCTGCGAGGTACAGATGACCGCTGCTAAAGATATTTCTACAATTTCTACAACGAATGGGGTAAGTGCGCCCTCTCACACTCTTTTTGTTTGCAAAACTTGTGCTAGCGTTTGGCAAGATGGCAAACGAATTGGTGAAAGCGGTGGTCAAAAGCTACTACAACAGCTTCAGCACCTAGCGCAAGATTGGCATTTAAAAGATAATTTTCCCATCCAGGAAGTTGAATGCATGAGTGCTTGCGATCGCTCTTGTGTTGTTGCTTTTGCTGCTTCTGGGAAATTAACCTATCTGTTTGGGGATTTACCTGTGGATGGCAGTGCCGCAGCCATTCTGCAATGTGCTAGTCAATACTATACCAAGCCAGATGGTTTACTGCCTTGGTCAGAACGTCCCGAACCCCTGAAAAAGGGAATTTTGGCAAGGATTCCACCCACACCTCAGTTGGGTAAAAACTAAAAATTTTTAGGGGCGATAGCGCCCCTTTTTTATACCTAATGTGCTAGAAATTATCCTTGGAGGAAGTTGTTAGCACTCAAACGAGATGGATCAAATTTTTCCAACGGATTAAAATTCTCGAACCCACCGGATTTTGCTTTTCCATCCACATCCAAGCGCACAGTAGTATCAGCCCCCACTGGCTGCAATTTCAGGACATCAGAAAATTTTTGTGAGTTGCGATCGCTTGGTTGAGTCAGGATACCGCATGAGTCGATCGCATCTTGGGTTGGTTCAAAATCAGATCTCATACCATCAATCAGCCGATCTTTTCCTAAATCACCGTTGATACGAGTGTTACCTTGACCACCCGTGAGAATATCTATGCGATCGTCACCGTAGAAACGATCGGCACTATTTTCTCTACCGCTATTCAGGGTATCGTTACCATCGTTATCCCTAACAAAGCTAACACCTTTAACTTGAGAAGTTGGTAAACTCGCTGAAGTACTGACAGCAAACTCAAAAGCACCAATATCCGGTTTTGAATCGCGGGTAATGCCACGTTGGTCAGTAGTTATAGTCCCGTTACTAGTACCAGCATTAATCGCCGGACTTCCTGATAGAAGTGGATGCACCAAAACTCCATCAATATTTTGTAAAGAATCTAATTTTGGATCGGCAATGGTGATATTTGCAGTGGCGTTGTTGTCATTCCCCAACATCGTGCCTTTGGGGGGATATTGAATATTGCCGCCATTGTCTGTTAACTCGCGATTCGTTTGTTGTTGAATACCCCAAGCGTTTGTGCCATTATCGGCGGTGTTGTTGTAAAAGATAGTATTTTGCACGCTGACAGGGGCATCGTTAGCAGCAGAAATACCACCCCCAACCCATCCGGCATAATTGTTAGCAATTGTTGTGTTGACGATGCTGGTGGGACTGTACAGTGTCATGCCACCACCCACATTACTATCCCCTTTACCCGATACCCGGTTGCCAGAGAAGGTGCTATTGGTAATTGTAGTTGGCGCATCCATTGTCCACAAACCACCGCCCTGACTAGAAGCCGTGTTATCGACAAAAGAGGTATCGCGAATTGTTAAGCCTTGGTTGAGTCCGTTACTAAGTAGCACAACTGCACCGCCATTTCCGCCGTTACCGCCGTTGGCAAGGGCACTAACTTCGTTGTCTTTGAACACGGAGGACTCGATACTAACGTTATCTTGAGTACCAGTGTAGAGGTAGGCAGCACCGCCTTCCCCTCGTCCTTTGTTGCCTGCAAAGGTACTGTTAACAATGCGAATGCTACCAGAGGCTTCATCGATGGCGCTGGCACGGTCTGTATAAATAGCGCCACCGTACCCCCTCAAGGATGGATTGTCTTTGCCTGCGTCGTAGGAAGCGCTGGTGGTATCGTTGTTGAGAAATTTACTGTTTTCGATGGTGAGTTTGCCATTGAGGCTGTTGATGGCACCGCCGTTAATGCCTTTGTTATTGGTAAACTCGCTGTTGCGGACAGTTAAATCTCGTGGCCCCCAGAAAGCGATCGCTCCTGCTCCCCGTTCATCATTTCCTGCTGTGGCTCGATTATTATCAAACTGACTGTCAGTAACTGTCAGCGTCCCTTCATAGGCACTGAAGATAGCACCACCGCCTTGATCCGCCACGTTATTTTTAAACGTAACGTTCTCAATCGCCAATTTGCCTTGGTGAGTAGTGCTAATTGCTCCACCGCGCTCGTTGGTATATCCATTTACCAAAGAAAGATTTTTTACTGTTAGGCTGGTGGGTTGGACAGATGTAGAGTTGAGTAAGAAAATCCGGCTTTTGTTGTCACCACTGATAGTTAAATTGTTAGCTTCCGCACCATCGATAGTCAGGTTTTTGCCAGCACCAATCTCAATTTGCTTTGTCAGAGTAATCGTTTGATTTGCCAGACTAGAGTCAAATTTTATTGTGTCGCCAGACTGTGCATTAGCGATCGCATCTCTGAGGGAGCCTGAACCACTATCATTTGTGTTAGTAACTGCGATCGTACCCAGAACACCAGCGTAGGTTTCCATTACCTCAAGATGCAAAATTGGTGTGTATTCAATGTTGCCCAGCCTTACTTCTAAATCCCAATTTCCATCTAAAGCATTGTTTCCCGTCAGTGTTCTAGAGGCGGCGATGTTTACCCCAGTTAAAGATTGGAATTTCTTCAGAAAAGCTTTTCCCTCTATTCCTCTAGCGACATTACAACCATAAATGAAAAGGTCAACACCTCTGAAAATCGATAGCGATCGGGACTGTCTAAAATAGCGTTCCAGGTTGTCAGAATTTAACTGAGCATTACCTAAAGACAACTGTCCAGGTGAACCGTGAGAAAAAATGTGTACGGCTTTTACAACTGGTTTTTCAGCCAGTACAGCCATAATTTGTTCAACTCCATCCCGTTGGCAATCGAGCAGATAAATATCAACATCTGGTGTAATACCATTAGCAATGACTTGATAATTCTCAATCGCAGAATCTATGAAAGCAACTACACGCCCTAAGTTGCGAATTTGGGAATGAACAGATGTTTGATAGGTACAATGCATGAAAAATTCCTCTAAAAAACAGTTGGCTTAGTAATGCATCTTTGCTCATCAATCCTGAACAAACTTGCGGTAGACAACTGCAACCCTCTATTTTTTTGATGCGGCCCTGTAAATATTAATGAAAATCGACTTAACCTAGTTAAAAGCGCCGATTTTGAGTCTCTTTTCTAATGCACAAAAAATCTGCAATCCAAAAGGCTTTTAAAGCATCTAGTTTCTGTTGTCAGTATCGACAAAAAGACCTTCCAATTCTGTTAACCTTCCCCCTGCACGCCAGTCACTACAACCGGGGAACCTGATAACGCACAGACTCCCCTTTATTTTCCTTCTGCAAAGTATAATGCGTCAGACGTATGAACGCAACTTGGTATAAGCACTGACCCAAGATTTTCACTCTCTTGCATGCTCCTGACGTAAATTTTATATTTTTGCGCTATTATGATAACGATTATCGTTTTATATATAATATGGTCAGTGATTTAAGTAGGACGGTGTAATTAATTAAAGGTTTGTAGTCAGGACTTTAGTCCTCAAAAAAGGGCTAAAGCCCTTACTACGAAATTATTTCAATGATTTTACGTTACTTAACATAGCTTGATTTATTCCCACCGACTTACTTAATTCAGTCCAAAGACAACTTACTTTAGCCAGGATGAATTTTTCATTTGGTAGACAAACAGCGAAAGCAAATCCAGAAAAAATAAGGCAAGTAAAGGAATGGATTTACCAAGCCTTGCAAATAGACGAAAAAACTTCAGTTTCTCTGAGTCAATTACAGTGTACTGAACCTGGTTGTGCACCAATTGAAACAGTAATTGTGGTGATGACAAATCCAGCTCAACAGTACAAAGTTCATAAGTCAATAGCTGAGATTGAGTACCAAGATATTAATCAACTTGTTCATTCTTAGTAAAAATAGGATGTTCTATGGAAAGTATTACTACATCATTCAAAGAAACAATTCTTGAGCTACCCAAAAAGGGAATGCCTGTGACAATCATCACAGGATTTTTAGGCAGTGGTAAAACTACTCTGCTGAATCAAATTTTGCAAAATAAACAAGATTTAAAGGTTGCCGTACTCGTGAATGAGTTTGGCGATATCAACATCGACAGTCAACTGCTAATTTCTGTCGATCAAGATATGCTAGAACTCAGCAATGGTTGTATTTGCTGTACTATAAACGATGGATTAGTTGATGCGGTTTATCGGATTTTAGAAAGAGAAGACCGGATTGATTATCTAGTTATTGAAACTACGGGTGTTGCTGACCCACTCCCAATTATTTTAACTTTTTTAGGTACAGAGTTGCGAGATTTAACTAACCTTGATTCTATTCTGACTGTAGTAGATGCGGAGGCATTTAGTCCTGAACATTTCCAGAGTGAAGCTGCTTTAAAACAAATAACTTATGGCGATATTACTATTTTGAATAAAACCGATCTTGTGGATAGGGAAAAGCTACAAGAGTTAGAAAATTATATTCATGAAGTCAAAACAGGTGCAAAAATTTTAAACACCACATATTGTCAAGTTCCGTTACCATTAATTTTAGGTGTGGGATTGACTCAAAAAGATAAATATAACCTTGAGCATGAGGAAGATACTCACAAACATGAGCATCATGACCATGCTCACGATCATGACCATAAGCATCATCACCATCATGGGCATCACTCTCACCATTTAGAAAATGATGGATTTGTTTCTGTCTCTTTTCAAAGCGATCGCCCCTTTGATGTCCATAAATTTGAAGAATTTTTAACCGAAAAAATGCCACAGGATGTATTTCGAGCAAAAGGATTTCTGTGGTTTAGTGATAGTGAATCACGGCACATTTTTCAACTTAGCGGCCCTCGTTACAACTTACACGCCGATGACTGGTCTACTCCACCTAAAAACCAGCTAGTTCTGATTGGCATAAATTTGGGAAAGAGCGAAATTCATTCTTTGCTGAATGAGTGTTTGATATGATTAGTAGTTTTTAAGAACATCAAAACAGCGATCGCCCATTAGCTCAATACTGTTACCTGTCTTGAAAATAGGGTAAAGGGGATGGGGGAAGGGATTTTCATTGCCTCGTGGTGGGCGATCGCGAATTAGAGAATGTTTGAAAAGTGATGAAGGTTACGCAAGTCGCTTGAGCAGGAAGATGACAAGAATCATCGCAATTTAAATGAACGTTTACAAGATTGGCTATCTCCCTCATTACGAGCAACCTTTTTACCTTGTTTTTCGGTGATGGATTTACCCAAAGACTTAATCTCGACATGGGCGTATTTCTTTGTGCCAATAGCGTTGTTCAGTCGCCGAATAATTGTCTCAGTCACGCGATAGTCGGGATAGTAAAGCCTGTTATCAATCTGTTGAAAAAGCCGTCCCTGATGGGAGTACAAGCGTGGGTTTGGATTATACCCTTGAGCGCGAACGATATTCGGGCAGCTTATAGCTAAAATAGCAGACACGCTCAAAAGCACCATAAATTGCTCGAAACAGTGTCTGTTCTTCATTGTTTTCCTAGGAGAATTGCTTTCTATTATCTTCTTAAACAAATTCTCCCCACTGCTATTATCGCTCTCAACAGGATTGAGATCTTTGGCACGAATAAAATGTAATACTGCCTTAATTTAATCGAGCGATCGCTTAGGGCTGGACTTTAGACTAGTTCCCGGTACGAAACTCCAGAAACTTTTCCAAGGGTTGCGATCGAGAATAGTTTTCGGTTCATTCCTTTATTTCAAAATCGCAGTTTCAGAAGCTTGTAGGGTATTGAAAAGTAAAGTTTTTTTTCAAAAATAACTCACTGATGATGAGAAGTGATAATTTAATAATTGAAGCTCTAAAAGCTTCCCTGGCAGATATAACAGCCTTGAGTTCAAAGGTTCAATTTAGTTAAGAGGTAAAAAACGCTGTTCAACAATCTGTCTCGTCAACTGGCAGCAGCACCCAAGTCTAACGCTTACATTTCCTCAATGTAGTAGTGAAAAAGGGGGCAATGTAACTGATTATTAATTTATGCTGCGAGTGCATGATTAATTGATTGCACTGCGAGTGTGCAATTTTAATTCAGTACAACCCTGTATAGAATCGCCAAGGAGAGGAAATAATTAGGCTAGTAAAAGCTTGGGTGTTGTTGTTTTTGAATAAAAGAAAGGCAATTGTTTCGGATAGCGCTATTTTCACTGCACTCTGATTGGGGTACAGCAACCCTTTGAAGGTCATTAACTGAATTTAAGTTACTTACGCTTTTTGTTTTTTTTGTTCTTTTTTTTCTGCTTTTGATCGGAACTAGTAGAGAAACCCCGAGGCTTTTGTGATTGAGGTTTAGGGGCAAAGTATTCTATCATTTCTTCAAGGGAAAATTTGCGTTCTGGCACTTCCGTAGCATCTTTTAGCCCAAGCGATACCTGTACTGCATTCCAATCTCCAACAATAAAAGGCACAACTCGTTCTGCTGCAAATGCACGCTCCATAACAGAGGCAGACTCGACAGCTTTCAAATCAATTAATTCACCTATCAAAAAAGCATTCAGCTCAATGTCGTTATCTGCAAATAGTTCCAGTTGTTGCGTCAAAATAGCAATGCATTGGTTGCGCGTATCAGGATGATTTTCAGCAATTTTTGTCAGTGAGGTGGCAGCAGTGGCGCGGTCATAGGAATCGTGGGATGAATCTGCAAGATAGGCTTGGAGTGCAGGAATAGCAGCAGGCCCGATTTTGCCAAAGATGTCGGGTAACTCGCTACTACTCCAATCATCAAGTTCATGAAATAGGGAGATTAGCGGTTCAATTGCTGCTTCAGCACGAAGTTGACCTAGCACACGCCAAGCATGAATAGGTGCCCAAATTTCAAGACCATCTAAATCTGAGGAATTCAACTGTTGGTCGGTTGCCATGCGGATGAGATCGGGAATGTGTTCTGAACTGAAGCCCAGTTCCTCAATATAATTTGGTATCTCTTGAAATTTACGACAGTCACCGTAGGTGAGCAGTTTATTTACCGGAGATGGGTAAGTAGCCATAGCCATATCGAAGTATCTCCATTACTTCTACTGCAACTATTATCCATCTAACTTTCTCCAAACAAACCTTGACCGAAAGCATGATTTGGAAAAAAGGCGATCGCATTCCTCACATTCACCCTAAGATATTGGGCAGAATACAGCCATCGTTATAAATTAATTAATATCTGTGAACACCTGACTAATTCAGGCTTGATTTTACAAAGCGAAGGGTTTGGAAATGTTTACTGCATCAGAAACTCCTCTCATTGCGATAGTTCTTTTGGTCGCCTTCGGAATTTTGGGCTGGGGCTTTTATCGTGCCAGACCTTATGGAAAGCTGGGAATCTTTGCCTGGTTACAGTCAGTAGTGTTGATGGCTCCTTGGCTGCTGTTTTTTGGCTTATTTGCAGCCGGGATTTACATCAATATTGTGGGCATCCTCTTTTTGTTGGTTGTTTCGGCAGGAGTGTATATTTATTTGGGCAGACAATTGCGAGCAGCTGGGCAAGATGTGATTCTTAGACAGCGGGCAACGGAAAAGCTAGCCGAACAAGAAGCCACTTCTACAAAAGAGGGAACACAGCCAGCAGAACCTGCACAGCTTAAACTGGAGACTGTGCCGATTCCTGAACAGGATTTGAATGCTATTAAAAGTATTTTCGGTATTGATACGTTTTTTGCTACAGAAACGATTCCTTACCAGGAAGGAGCCATATTTAAAGGTAATTTGCGGGGAGATGCAGAGGTAGTACACAACCGCCTAACTGCGAACTTGCAGGAAAATCTAGGCGATAAATATCGCCTATATTTAGTGGAAAATACCGATAACAAACCTGTGGTAATTGTCCTTCCCAGCCGCAACGACCCGCGTCCGATGACATTATCCCAAAAAGTGTTTGCGGGTATTCTGCTGGTGGCGACTATAGCTACGAGTCTGGAAGCTGCGGGTATACTGCAAAATTTTGATTTGTTTGCCAATGTCGGGCGGATCGGAGAAACTTTGCCCATCGGTGCTGGGATCTTGGTGATTTTACTGGCTCACGAAATCGGTCACTGGTTACTTGCCCGTCGTCACCAAGTCCGCCTCAGCTGGCCTTACTTTCTCCCAGCAGTACAAATTGGCTCTTTTGGCGCCATTACCCGTTTTGAATCTTTATTGCCCAACCGCAAGGTATTATTTGATATCGCTTTGGCAGGGCCAGCGGCTGGGGGGATTGTATCTTTGTTAATGTTGGTAACTGGGTTACTGCTTTCTCACCAAGGCAGCATGTTTCAGTTACCCAATCAGTTTTTCCAAGGCTCAATATTGGTGGGTAGTTTGGCGCGCGTTGTCCTTGGTTCAGCTTTGCAATCGCCTTTAGTAGACGTGCATCCATTGGTAGTGATTGGTTGGTTGGGGTTAGTAATCACAGCTTTGAACTTGATGCCCGCAGGACAACTCGATGGTGGTCGGATTGTCCAAGCGATTTATGGACGTAAAACCGCCGGGCGGACGACTTTTGCAACCCTGATTTTGCTGGGGTTAGTGGCTCTTGCCAATCCTTTAGCAATGTACTGGGCGATAGTCATTCTGTTTTTGCAACGTGACTTAGAACGCCCCAGCTTGAATGAAATCAGCGAACCAGACGATGCACGCGCTGCTTTGGGACTTCTGGCTTTATTTTTAATGGTTGCCACTCTCCTACCCTTAACTCCTGGTTTAGCTGGACGTTTGGGAATTGGGTAGTGGTTGGTAGTTAGTAGTTAGTGGTTGGTAGTTAGTAGTTAGTGGTTGGTAGTTAGTAGTTAGTGGTTGGTAGTTAGTAGTTAGTGGTTGGTAGTTAGTAGTTAGTGGTTGGTAGTTAGTAGTTAGT
>NZ_JACAEU010000090.1:0-18995 GCF_013388695.1 Fischerella sp. | reverse complement strand
TACTTGTAGGCTTTTAACACTGTGCTTACCAAACTATATCTACTATGGTAAACTAAAGGCATACAAAAGTAAAGTCGCCCTAGAAGGGCGAGGTTTTAAACCCATTTTTCTGATAACTGGGTCAATCATTTGCTAAACACCAGCATTTGATGATGAGATAAAAATAGTTTGGCTTCGGGGATTTGGGAGGAGGTCGGATCGTGGACAGAACCACGATAAAAGCACAAACAAATCAGGGGCAACAGGATAACATCCCTTCAAAAGACTGGTCGTGGCCTTTCTGGCCTGTTCTACCAATCTACCCATTTGGCAGGCGGCACACACTTCGCAAAGAAGTGGTAAAAGACACTATCTGGACTTTCGACCAGTTGCAGGGCATCTTCTACGTAGTTGTGCCAATTCGCATGACCGTTGTTAAGCTCGAAGCAGGGGGACTCCTCATCTATGCACCAATTGCCCCAACCCCCGAATGCATAAGACTTGTCAAGGAATTGGTAGCGGAACACGGTGATGTTAAGTATATTATTCTGCCTACCATCTCTGGTTTAGAGCATAAAATCTTTGTCGGCCCTTTTGCCAGAAAATTTTCCAACGCCCAGGTATTCGTAGCCCCGAAACAGTGGAGTTTTCCAATTAACCTGCCGCTTAGCTGGCTTGGTTTCCCCAAAAGACGCACTCAAGTACTGCCACCAAATAGCAGCGATACACCCTTTGCTAACGAATTTGATTATGCCATCCTGGGCCCCATTGAGCTTGGACCGGGACGATTTGCAGAGGTGGCATTTTTTCACAAGCGATCGCGCACGCTGCTTGTTACAGATATAGTGCTGTCAATCCCAGAAGCACCGCCGGAAATTGTTCAACTTGACCCTTACCCCCTGCTTTTCCACGCCAAGGACGATGCATTCCATAGAGTTTTTGATACTGAAGCGAACCGCCGCAAGGGATGGCAGCGAATTTCCCTGTTTGCTTTTTACTTTCAGCCGAGTGCGTTAGAAGTGATTGGCATAAAAGAGGTATTTCGCCATGCCCTCGGAGCGACGGATCGTTCCATAAAAGCGTATTTCGGTTTGTTTCCTTTCAAATGGAAGAGTGATTGGCAGCAGTCTTTTGAAGCCCTGCGAGGGGGTGGACGCTTGTTTGTTGCACCAATTTTGCAGGCTCTTATTCTCAACCGTGCGCCGAGAGAAACTATTGACTGGGCTAACAAAGTAGCAAGTTGGGATTTCCAGCGGATTATTCCCTGTCACCTCGACTCACCGATTGAGGCAACTCCCAGTCAATTCCGGCAAGCATTTGCCTTTCTTGAAAAGCAAGGAAATACTATTGAGCCTCTACCAGAGGAGGACTTTGCATATCTCAGACAACTCTCAGAGAAATTGAGCGATCGCGGTATCACGCCACCACCAAAAAAAAGGGTGTAATAGTTAGTGGTTAGTCGTTAGTGGTTAGTAGGTAGGGGCGGGTTTAGCCACAAATGCTTTATGGGCTTCAATCACAAAATATCTATCAAAACCCGCCCGTACAGTGGTTAGTTGTTTACTACATAGAATCAAGCCGTTTACGTAATTGACTGCTAAAGGCATCTATCACAGTCACAACTATCAATAACACCAGCATCATGGTTGTGGCTTTGTTGTATTCAAAGCCGTCTATATAACTTTTCAACCGGAAGCCAATACCACCCGCTCCAACTACACCTAATACTGAAGCAGCACGAATGTTATACTCAAACATCCACAATGTATATCCCAATCCTAATGGCAGGACTTGGGGCAAAATACCGTATTGCGCTATTTGTAATCTGGATGCACCTGTAACTTGTAAAAATTCTATTGAACGAGGGTCAACTGCTTCGATCGCTTGTTGATAAAATTTAGCAAGGTAGCCAATTGTGTAGATACTCAAAGCTAAAGTACCAGCGGGTGCGCCCAGTCCAGTTGCTGCCACAAAAATTAAACCCAAAATAATTGAAGGAACAGAACGCACTGCATTTTGTAGGAAATTAGCCAACCATTGCAGCCAAAGAGGAGCAATATTGCTGGTGCTGCCAATAGCGATTGGCAAAGAAAGAATTGCGCCGAGGGTTGTTCCCCACAGAGACATCTGTACTGTCTCAATCAGTGCCTTAATTGCTATATCTAATACTTCTAGATCCGGTGGAAATAATCTGGAGATAAAGTCGATGATGTGCGGCCAACTATTCTTGATTAGTTCAAAATCAACTTGCAGACCTTGCAATGCCCAAACATAAACTAAAATTACAAGGCAGAAAATGAGTAGTCGATTCACCCAAGCAAAGCGTTTCCAGAGACTAGCAAAATGCTTCATTCTAATTGAACATGAGGGACTAAAAAATTAAAAATTAACAATTAACAATTAACAATTAATTACATCTAATGTGAATTCACTCTCAGTCGGTAATGGGTAATGGGGAATAAAACTACCTCTTCCCCAATCACCAATCACCAATTACAATTTTTAATTGGTTCTAGTCCCTGACTTTAACTGTGAAAATTGAGCTTGTAGATTGTTACCAGGGCCGTCATAAACGATACGTCCAGCATCCAAGACGATCGCGCGTTGGGCATATTCTGCTGCTATACCCAGATCGTGCAAAACCGTTACAATAGTCATGCCTTGCTGGGAATGTAATTTAGATAAAGTATCCATCACTTGTTTGCAGACCATCACATCTAAACCCGTAATGGGTTCATCAGCTAGGAGAATCTGCGGAGATTGAATTAAAGCCCTGGCGATCGCTACCCTTTGCTGTTGTCCGCCGCTGAGTTGAGTTGTTTTTTGGTAGGCTTGTTCTCTTAAACCCAACTCTTCTAAAAGTTTCAAGGCTTGACGGCGATCGCTTTTAGGAAATCCAAACAGTGTTTGCCAAGTCGTCCTTGCACCAAGACGTCCGCATAACACATTGTCAATTGCCGACAGTTGGCGAATCAGTCCCCCACCTTGAAACAACATGCTGATGTTACGCCGAATTTGTGGCAGTGTGCGAGGAGTGACTGCCACACCATTAATGTAGATGCTTCCCTGATGAAATGGCACTAACCCAACAAGCGATCGCAGCAAAGTAGACTTACCTGCGCCATTGAGTCCTAGTAAAACGACAAACTCACCCCGAAAAATCCGGCAATTGATTCCGTTGAGGATGGGACGATTTAGGGACGCAGTGTAAGCCGTTTTGACATCATGACACTCAATGACAAGCTCAGTCATAACCTGCTAGCTGTTTAATTTCCTCTCATACATGCAAAATCAGGATTTCTTTTCCGCAACTTTTAGGGCATCACGCAGCGGTTGCAAATGAGCATTATGATCAACTTCTACCAACTCAGTAGAGTTATATAAGTCGCGTAAGATTTGATTATTTTCTGGCTGATTCAATTTCAACATGGCGGTAACAATTTTCTCCCGCATCTGTTGCGGCACATCATCATCAATCGCAACGCCATGTGCTGGAACTCCTGGAATCCCATGCAAAACCCGCAATTGATTCTTTTCTGTTTCAGAAACATACGGTGGAAACAGAGCATATTCTGATACTGCTGCTGCATCTGCTTGACGGCGCAGTACAGCTTGTAATGCTTTGCTGTAGTCGCCACCATATGTGACTTGAGCAAAAAACTGATCCAAGCGATCGCTATCAGGTACAAGTCCTTCTTTAACTAAGACACTGACTGGGAATACAAACCCGGAAGTAGAAGTGGGGGAAGTAAAGGCCATTTTTTTGCCCCGCAGTTGTTCCAGAGTTTCTTTAGCTGAGGACTTGCTTTGGAGGGGGCTGTCTTTGCGAACAACTATTATTGAACGATAAGTTTGTTTTCCAGAGTAATTGGGACGTACTTCAGCTAAATACAACCGAGCATTTGCCAATTCTTCGGCCTTCAAAGCAGGTTTGCTACTTAAAAAAGCCACATCCACTTGATTTGCTCTCAAAGCTTCCACCGCCGCAGCATCATCGCCTATCTTTGCCTCAACTGGCATTCCTAATTCTTTAGATAAAAACTTGTTTACTGCATCCACCTTTGTTTCCAAGTCTGTGGAATCCTTGCGAGTGGGGAAAGCTATTTTTAAAGTAGTCGGTGTTGTTGTTTGCTGCACCTGTTGTGCCTCAGTTTGCTCCGGCGAGTTTTGCGCCTGTTGTTCGGTATTGACTTTGGCATTTTCAGGCTGCGTACAGCCTACCAAGTTAACAGCTAAACTCATAAATGCTACGAATGCGACACCAGTACCCAGCACACCCTTTATACCGACTTTCATTTCTTATTCTCCGTTAGGAACTATTATCAATATTTTTGCAAATTTGTTTCAATTATTTTATTAAAACATTAGAGTTTTTGATAATCAAAGTCAAGATTATTTGTGTAAAAACTTGCAACAAGTTGACTACAGATGTAAAAATAACACTCATTAAAGCAAAAAAGTTACCTTGGCTTGAAAGTAGTCCAACACGTGACTGTAATAAGCTGTTGCGCTTACACATTGCACTTTTTTCGTTAAGACCGTCATTAGTCCTTGGTTATTAATGACCAATGACTAACAACTAATGACGACCCTCACTAGTAATTGTGCAATTTTAAGGCGTTACAGCTTAGGAAGATTACAGAAACAGGGAATTGTATGATTGGAGAACAAGATACTAAGCCAATCTCGAAGCGATCGCAATTGCAGCAAACTAATCCCGCTTACCAAGCTTGCAATTCTTTTTACTATCTAAAGTGGGCGGTACTGGACTCGAACCAGTGACATCCTGCTTGTAAGGCAGGCGCTCTACCAACTGAGCTAACCGCCCGCTGCACACAAGAAATTAGTATAGCAAAGTCTCCCGCATCGCGCTAGTATTTTTGGGAAAATATTTTGAAATTTTTTTGATAACTCTCAATGCCCTCTGGTCGCACGCACGATCGCATAACTTTGTGGGCTTTGCCATTCGTCGCAGGAGTTACTTTTGTTCAGACTCACAGCGGCAACCTAACTTTGTTGGTGGCAGGTGGATTTATGTTTGGGGGGCTGATGTTTGGCCCTGACTTGGATATCTACTCCCGTCAATACCAACGCTGGGGTTTGTTGCGTTGGATTTGGATTCCTTACCAAAAAAGTCTGCGTCATCGTTCTTTTTTATCCCACGGCCCAATTATCGGCACAACGTTACGAGTGCTTTATCTAGGCAGCATAGCGGTAATAGTGGCGATAGTCGGTTTGGCGATCGCCCAAAAGTTGGGAAATCGCTACTGGAGTTGGCAAGTGTGGAGTGAAACTGTGGGGCGATCGCTTACCAATCACAACACCGAATTTCTGGCACTGTTTTTAGGCTTGGAACTCGGTGCAATGAGCCATTCTCTCAGTGATTGGAGTGGTTCGGCATACAAGCGCGTGCAAAAGCAGGGCATTCGCGCTTTGCTGCCGCGTGCGAAAATGAAGAAACGTAAACGTACAACAACTCAGTCGAGAACAACCAAGACAAAGAGAGTAAGCCGGAAAGGAAAGCGATAGTTATTCTGGCATTTCCTTAGTGCCTTGGTGTCTTGGTGGTTCAACACATAAAGTTAGTTGTTATTTTGAATTGAATATATGTCTAATCTTCAAAAATCAAATCAAACCCAATTAGATGCAGATACCTTAACGGCGTTACAAGAATTAATAGATGTGGTGGCAAAGTTGCGATCGCCCGATGGTGGTTGTCCGTGGGATTTAGCACAAACTCCCCAAACTTTGACACCCTATGTAATTGAAGAAGCTTATGAAGTAGTAAACGCGATCAATAGTGGAGATCAAGAAGCGATCGCTGAAGAATTAGGCGATTTGTTATTACAAGTTGTCTTGCAAGCGCAAATTGCCAAAGAATATGGTCAATTTTCACTTTTAGAAGTCGCCCAAAGTATTTCCCAAAAGCTAATTCGCCGTCACCCACATGTATTTGGGGATGTATCGGTGCAAAATGTGGATGAAGTGCGGCAAAACTGGGAACAAATCAAAGCAGCGGAAAAAGGTGAACCATCCCCAGAACATCAAAAACTCAGTGCGAAGCTGAGTAGCTATGCCCGCAAGCTACCACCGTTGATGGCAACGATGAAAATTTCTCAAAAGGCAGCCGCCGTTGGGTTTGAGTGGGAAAATATTGATGGGGTATGGGATAAATTTCATGAAGAATTGCGAGAGTTTCAAGAGGCATTAGCACACGAAACACCGGAACAACAACAAGCCGAATTAGGGGATTTGCTGTTTTCTGTTCTTCAGCTTGCCCGTTGGTATAATCTTGACCCCAGCGAAGCTTTGCAGGGAACAAATCAACGCTTTATTCAGCGGTTACAAAAAATGGAGGCGTTTGCAGACCGCCCCCTTTGCGATCACACTTTAGAGGAGTTAGAAGCACTTTGGCAGCAGGCGAAAGAACAACTCAAAGGGGATAGGGGATTGGGGATTGGGGATTGGGGAACTCGGGGTCCCCACGACCGCTCTTAGTGGGGATTAGGGGCAATGGGTATTGGTTTTCTTACCGATGCCCCATGCCCCTTGACCAATGACCAATGACCAATGACCAATGACTACTTACAACTTAATTGTGACTGTCTTGACTTCGGTGTAATGCTCTAGACTATACTCACCGAGTTCGCGACCCATACCAGATTGCTTGAAACCACCGAAGGGTGCGGCGGCGTCAAAGACGTGGTAGCAATTCACCCATACAGTACCAGCACGGACGTTGTTAGCTATGGCATGTGCTTTGGTAATATCCTTTGTCCACACGCCAGCGGCGAGACCATACATCGTGGTGTTGGCTAAATGAATTACCTCGTCGATGTCCTTGAACTTGATGATGCTCATCACCGGGCCGAAGATTTCTTCTTGAGCAATCTTCATGTCATTCTTGACATTGGCGAATACAGTCGGCTCAATAAAGAAACCGCGATCGCCAACTCGATGACCACCGCATAACAAATTAGCACCTTCGCGCATTCCCGACTCGATGTAGCTCATCACTTTGTTGAACTGGTCTTGGTCTACCTGCGGCCCTTGCTTGGTATTGGGATCGAAGGGATCGCCGACAACGCGCTGTCTAGCTTTTTCTACGCTCTTAGCGACAAAATCGTCGTAGCATTTTTCTTCGACGAACAGCCGCGAACCGGCATTGCAGCACTGACCTTGGTTAAAGAACAAACTAAAATGGGCTCCTTCGATGGCCATGTCCATATCAGCATCGGCAAAGACGATATTGGGACTCTTGCCTCCGAGTTCGAGGGTGACGCGCTTGAGGTTGCTTTTGGCAGCAGCTTCCATTACGAGATGTCCAACCTCGGTTGAGCCAGTGAATGCTAATTTATCAACATCCATGTGGTGAGCGATCGCAGCCCCAGCAGTGGGGCCGTAGCCTGAGAGAATATTCACCACACCAGGTGGAAAACCAGCTTCAATAATCAACTCGCCTACCCGCAGTGCTGATAACGGTGTTTGTTCGGCAGTTTTCATTACTACCGTATTACCCATTGACAAAGCTGGGCCCAGTTTCCACGCCTGCATCAATAATGGGAAGTTCCAAGGAATAATCTGACCTACCACACCTACTGGTTCATGGCGTGTGTAGCAAAAGTACGGGCCATTGATGGGAATGGTCTTGCCTTGTACTTTGTCAGCCCAGCCTGCATAGTAGCGATAGCAAGCGATAACTAGCCTTAAGTCGCCATAAGAATCATGTAGCGGTTTACCGTTATCTAAAGTTTCTAGCCGCGCCAACTCGTCGATATTCTGCTCAATGAGATCGGCTAGCTTGTAGAGTAACTCGCCGCGACGGGTAGCAGACATCTTGCGCCATTCTCCACTGTTGAAAGCATTTCTGGCCGCTTGCACTGCTTTATCCACATCCGGGGCATCTGCTTCTGCAACATCACAGATGACTTCGCCCGTAGCGGGGTTCATCGTTTCAAACCTTTTACCGCTGACGCTTTCTACCCACTCGTTATTAATCAGCAGCTTGGTTGGACCAATTTTCACCTGTTGTTCTGGTCTGGCAGCTGTAACCATCAGATCCTCCTTAAGCTTTTGTTAAAAAACTATCTGAAATCTAATTCAGACCGATTGAGAAATTTACCGATAATAACTTTCATGCATTAACTCTATCTTCATTTCCCAAGCAGTCTATTAATTATGTTGCTTCGCACACAGGAAGTTGTGCAATTTTATTTATATAAGTTGTAATTTATTTACATGAAATTAATATCAAAATTACAGAAATAAAATAACTCTCTATTTTTCTAGTTTGAATTCCCAACAACCTCTCAGAAAAATCACTGAGATAATTATGTTAAATTTATTCAGGAAAGGGGGAAACTCCCCACAACAGCATAACTACTACGACAAAAGTAAAATCTACTGGAAAAACAGCTTATGAATCGTCGTGAATTTATCGGTTGGGTAGGTGTAGGGAGTTTAGCCAGTTCTCTACCTGTAGTCATTGCAGCCTGTTCTTCACAAACTAAGTCACAGCAATCTACACCTCCTACCCGCGCTGATGGTTTTCAAGAAGTTGGTGCGATCACAGAGTTAGACAAAAACGGTCAAATTCTTAATGAAGCTGCTGCTGGTAAGGTATTGATAATTCGAGATCCAAGTGACACAAGTAAATTAATTGCCTTAAACCCCACTTGCACCCACAAAGGTTGTATTGTGAACTGGAAAAAAGACCAAAACGCTTTAGTATGTCCATGTCATGGTTCCAAATTTGCCAATGATGGCAAAGTGATAAATGGCCCAGCACAAAAACCTCTACCCACCTACATAGCAAAGCTGGAAGGCGATGTAGTTCTGGTGAGAGGCGGATAAAATCAATGATTAGCAAAAAAGTATCGGAAAGTAAATGCACCCTAATAGATCATATGCTCTTTAGTCTAGCCGATGATTTTAGATACGCTCTTTGCTAACTCCAATACTGAAGAAAAGACTTATGTAGATGCCGCGTGGTCTTTTTTAGGCTTTTGTCTTTTCAGGCTCAGTACATTCATTATCAAGCAAGTAGCTTATTTATACTTATAAAAAATCTCACATAGTTTTGGTGATTTTACTCATTGATTTTTACTCAGCATATGGTATGTAATTTTTAGTAATGTTGAGATTTGACTGATTCAAGTTTGTGCCTTGCTACTGCCCCTGAGTTGATAGGATTGGAAAACGGCGTAGATTTAGGTTGTTGTGTGGCATGACTATTTCTGGTGATAATTCATCCAACTTAATTGCAATAGCTAAAAAAACCCGCCTCGCAGCACTCAAGCTAGCAGTACTGTCAACTGAGGCAAAAAACCAGGCTATTGAAGCGATCGCTAAAGCTTTGGAGACAGGAAAAAATGAAATTTTGCAAGCAAACGTTGCTGATTGTCAAGCAGCAGCGACTCAAGGAATTGCCAAACCACTCTATAAGCGCTTGCAGTTGGATGAACATAAGTTAAGAGATGCGATCGCAGGGGTTAGAGATGTTGCCAAACTTGCCGATCCAGTTGGTGCGGTGCAGATTCACCGCGAACTAGATACAGGCTTAATTCTCAAGCGCATCACTTGTCCATTGGGAGTTTTGGGCGTTATTTTTGAAGCGCGCCCAGAGGCGGCGATTCAAATTGCGGCTTTAGCGATCAAGTCAGGAAATGGCGTTATTCTTAAAGGTGGCAAAGAAGCAATTCGTTCTTGTGAAGCGATAGTAAAAGCAATTAAACAGGGATTGTCTCAAACTGCTGTTAACCCAGATGTGGTGCAGTTACTGACAACCAGAGAAGAAACTATAGAACTTTTGAAACTAGATAAATATGTAGATTTAATCATTCCCAGAGGTTCTAATTCTTTTGTGCGATTTGTGCAGGAAAATACCCGTATTCCTGTCTTAGGTCATGCTGATGGTATTTGTCATCTTTATATAGATAAAGACGCTGATATTGACAAAGCAGTGACAATTACTATTGATGCAAAAATACAATATCCTGCTGCTTGCAATGCTATTGAAACTTTGCTAGTTCATGGCGATATTGCCGCAACTTTTCTACCAAAGGTTGCAGAGGCTTTGCAAGCACAAAATGTAGAATTAAGAGGCGATGAACGCAGCCGTGAGATTTTACAAAATATCACGCCAGTCATAGAAAAAGACTGGGAAACCGAGTACAGCGATTTGATATTGGCGATTAAGATTGTGGATTCGTTGGAAGAAGCGATCGCCCACATTAACGATTATGGTTCCAAACATACCGATGCGATCGTCACTGAAGATGCAGAGGCGGCTAAAACTTTCCTAGCGCTGGTGAATGCCGCAGGAGTATATCACAACTGTTCTACCCGCTTTGCAGATGGTTTCCGCTACGGTTTCGGTGCAGAAGTTGGAATTAGCACTCAACAAATGCCTCCCCGCGGCCCTGTTGGTTTGGAAGGGTTGGTGACATATAAATATCAATTAACTGGTGATGGCCATGTTGTTGCCACATACACGGGTGTGAATGCGAAATCCTTTAATCACAAGGATTTTGTGTAAAAAATTCCCCACCCAAATGTAAGCGTTAGGAAAATACTAGATGACACCAGAAAACTGTTTGACTAATCCCCGACTTCTGGTGAAAGTCGGGGAGCTGTGTGGTTAGTGGTTAAAACCAACCACTAACCACTAACTACTAACTACTAACTACTAACAAACATTAACCTTTGGTAGCCGCCATTTGCTCAAAAGAACGCAACAGTAATTTTCGTCCCAGTTCGATGTCTTTTGGTGCACATTGCCAATCTGGGTGGGCTGTCATTAACAAACTATCCAAAGTTTCTTGATCGAATAAATGCCAAACGAGAGCATTATTGATTTCTGCTTCTACGGCATAGCAATTAGAACCGATACAGTGAATAGTAAAAGTACTGGCTACTCTTGCCAGGGTCATTTGTTCTCCTGGCTGTAGTGAACGAAATTGCTGGATAGCTTGTTTCAACTCGCTCTTAGAAGACACGACTAACCCAGGAAGCGCTACTGTGAGATTTTTGTCTCCATTTACCATAATCCAGTAGTTACGACTGGGGTCGATTCCTTCTAACCAAGGTAATTCATCATCAAGGCGATAGCGTGGTGACAAACAAAACGAGGCTACCATAGGCGAATCTCTGACTTGGTTGTGCAATACTTCATCAGACTTAGTACCGCACACTAGGTTACAGTCTATGCTGTTTACCTGCGGTCAGCGGCACCCTTTTGGAACACTGGCGATCGCGTCCTTACTTTCTGCAACAAGATGTTACAGTGCAAAGCAGACTCCTAGGTAAATATTGTTAGGAGCCTTACTTCGCCAAATTAGTAGGAGGCTAGCTATATGTTTCAATCTTTAATTAATCTCAGCAGTAAATCAAATATATTTAGCAAAAGTTATTATTTTAATTAACATTTTTTAATATTGAAAACAGTAAAAACTAATGTAACGATCCGGAAATTAAGAATGTTTTCTTCTCTATGGCATAACAAATGGTTATTGCTATAGGTCGAATCAAAAAAGAGTGGATGTATATTGTTTAACACAATATCTTCCACCCGTATAGTTATGCAGTTCAGTACATTTCTATCAACAAAAGTATGATTTTACTCAGGTTTGTCAGGCTTGAGTTACATCTTCTTGACTTAATTGCTGTTCAACATTACTGATAGCAGCATTTAGACCAGCAAGTCTTGTTTCTAAATCATCTCTTATTGCCTTGAGGAATCTCAGTTTACGTTGCAGCTGAGTTCTCCGAGAAAAAGAATCATCACTATAGCAAGAGTTATACCAAAAGAAGGGAAACATAGTTGACCTTTCCAAATCAAACCCTATTTAAATTTTGGCGAAATTATTTTCAAAAGAGGGGAAAGCAGATGGGAGGATAACCGATCTATGTTTGTTGGTTGTTCGTGGTTGGTTGTTGGTGGTAATTAATGAGTTTTTCCACCTTCTGGCTTCTGTCTTCTTCTAGCGAACTCCTACGAACCCAGCCTGTTCAATCGCCTTTTGCCCCTCGTCGGTAAGTAAAAGTTTGGCATACGCTTCACCAGCCTGCTGTTCTTGACCATTGTTTTGTTTAACAATCACAAACAGGTTAGTGGTAATGGGATAACTGCCATTTTTGATTGCTTCAGTATTAATCTGGTTACGCTGACGTGGACATTGCTCAGGTGTTACTAGTGGTTCCTGGTAAAGCGGAATTAGCTCAGTAGAAGTACGACCCAACGGTAAAGGCTTTACACTACATTGAGGAACTACAGCACGAGCAGAAGCGTAATACACACCCCCAGGGGTTTTACTGACTTGGCGTAGTGCTTCTGTAGTGGAAGACACATATTTGACATTAGTCCCAAGTTGTCTATTTGAGCCTTCGTTGGTAGAGAATATTACTGCGTCTGCCTTTTCTAAAGGAGCCAGACACATGGGACTGGCGCCCTACTGAAGGCAATATGACTTTGCTATCAATGACTGTAAAAAAAATCAGTAATTAAAGCTTATACGTACGTACTCATTCGGAAGGCTTATCACCTGTTTCTTTCATCTCAATGTTCAGATTGGGTAATCCCTCTAGTTTTTCTAGAGGTGAAACTTCTTCTGTCAGAGGCACAAAAACTTTTAAACTTGCTGGCAAGCACTTAATGTCTACAGGAGTTTTTCCTAAAAGTTCACCATCAACAACAACTTTTTGAGGTGGGTCAGTTGTAATTTTGAACTGTTTGGCTCGTAAGTAACCAATATCACTTCTTTCCACAGCCTCACCCGTAGAAGCAGTTTGAAACAGATGAAAGGTAGCCGCGATCGCTGCTGCTTTATTTACCGGAGCTACTATGGTTAAATCTAGCAATCCATCATCTGCAATGATTCCCGCCGGCCCCTGCGCTAAAACAGAGGTTGGAGGCGCGGCATTCGCTACTGTTACTGCTGCTGCGGAAGTTTTAATAACCTTGTCTTCAGTTTCAATTTCTACGTCAAATGACTGCAATTGCCGCAATTGTTGGAATCCGGCGATGATGTAGGCCAAGACACCAAAACGATTTTTTGCTTCCCGGTCTGCTTTTTCCACAGTTTCAGCTTCAAAGCCAATACCTGCCAGCAATACCATTGGATAGCCGTTACAATCAGCAGTATCCACAATCCGAGTACCACCCTGCAAAATTGTTTCGCAGGCGGCTTCAATTGTGTCAGGAATTCCTAAAGCTGTGGCAAAGGCGTTGGCTGTTCCCCGAGAAATAATACCAAACGGAATATCACTACCCACCACAGCAGCCGCAGCAGATGACAGAGTGCCATCTCCTCCGGAAACAATAATGGCTTCTACTCCCCTTTCCACTGCGGCACGGGCCAGTTCATCGGCACCAATTTCTTCAGTAGTGAAGTGGATATCTAGATCAATTTCCGGCTCTAAGATTTCCTGAATCTTTGCCAAATCTTGCTCTGAGTCACCTTGACCCGCAACTGGATTAAAGATGAGGCAGGCTGAACGTTTCATATAGTGAAATAGTTTAATTATTAAAGTCCCCTACTTAATTATTAACGTAAGTAGCCTTCATGAACTGCGTACACCAGCAGGTATGAAGGCTAATTATCTGTTCGGCTTAGTTATGAACAGCACCTGGTGAAGAGTAACTGGTTTACCCTACCCGCATTCAAGAAACAGAACTACCAGTAATGGAAATTGCTATGTTGTCTGGCTTCAGTAGTCATAGCCATCTAGGTAAATGGATTCGACAACATACAGGAATGACTCCAAAAGCCTACCGATTAAAAGGGAAGAGGGAATAGAGAACTCTTAACAGGAAAATCCCCTCCTCGCGAGTACCTGTACAACCAGTCCCCTTTACTATGTAAAGATACGTAAAGCCAGAAAAATAAACTTAATGGCGATCGCCAGAGTGCAACACCGAAGCGTCACCCACTGCGGTAGTCTAGATGAAGTGAATTTATCTCTCCCCTTTGACATACTGCTTTATGACATCAGTGGTTTCCAGTCCGAGCCGTACAATCCGCATTGGTTCTCGCAAAAGCCAACTCGCTCTGATTCAAACTTATTGGGTGCAAGAACAACTCCAAAAAAGCTTTCCAGATATTTCTTTTGAAGTCCATACCATGTCCACTCACGGCGACAAAATCTTGGATGTGGCTTTAGCCAAGATTGGTGATAAGGGACTATTTACAAAAGAACTCGAACTGGGAATGATTAATCAGGAAATTGACTTTGCTGTTCATTCTCTCAAGGATTTGCCCACTCGCTTGCCAGAGGGTTTAGCCTTAGCAGCCATCACAGAACGCGAAAATCCCGCCGATGCTTTAGTGGTGCATGAAAAGCACAAAGACAAGCAAATCGATACCCTACCAGCAGGTGCGGTAATTGGTACATCATCCCTGCGCCGACTGGCACAATTGCGGCATCACTTCCCCCACTTTACCTTTAAAGATGTGCGTGGCAATTTGAACACGCGCATGGCAAAGCTAGATGCGGGTGAGTACGATGCTTTGATTTTGGCGGTAGCTGGGTTGCAGCGTTTAGGAATGGGCGATCGCATTCATCAAGTTATTCCTAAAGAAATTTCTTTGCACGCCGTCGGACAAGGCGCATTAGGTATTGAATGCCGTGCCGAAGATACAGAATTGATATCGCTCCTCAAAGCAATTGAACATCCCGAAACACGCGATCGCTGTTTGGCAGAACGCGCTTTCTTGCGGGAACTAGAAGGTGGCTGTCAAGTACCCATTGGTGTAAATACTGAAATTAATGGTAAGAATTTAACGCTAACAGGTATAGTTGCCAGCGTGGATGGTCAAAAGCTCGTCAAAGATACGATCGCAGGCTCTACCAAAGATGCTGAAAACCTGGGTGTAGAGCTAGCACAGCGCTTGCGCGAACAAGGAGCGCAGGAAATTTTGGATCAAATCTTTGCCGAGATCCAGCGTGGTTCTTGAGGTTTGCTACCAGCAAATGTGATGATATTTTAAGACAGATTTCAGTTGATCGGCAGGTCTACCAGACGCGATGTTTTGCGCTTGGCAGTATTGCAGGGAAAGATTGAACACCTAGGCAGAATCGGGAAACATAAATTACCATGCGGATTCTTTTTGTTGCAGCAGAGGCAGCTCCCATTGCGAAAGTTGGTGGAATGGGTGATGTAGTCGGAGCATTACCGAAAATCCTGAGACAAATGGGTCATGATGTGCGAATTTTCATGCCTTACTACGGCTTCCTGCCAGACAAAATGGAAATTCCTAAAAACTGGATTTGGCAGGGATATGCAATGTTCCAGGACTTTACTGTTTACGAAACGATTCTGCCTGGTACTGATGTTCCCTTGTACTTATTTGGACATCCGGCTTTTTGGGGTCGCAACATTTACTCTGGAGAAGATGAACATTGGCGGTTCACGTTGTTTGCCAATGGTGCAGCCGAGTTTTGCTGGAATTACTGGAAGCCGGAAATTGTCCACTGTCACGACTGGCACACAGGCATGATTCCCGTCTGGATGCATCAGTCTCCTGATATTACCAGCGTTTTTACGATTCATAACCTTGCTTATCAGGGCCCGTGGCGTTGGTATTTGGAAAAAATTACCTGGTGTCCCTGGTACATGCAAGGACACAACACAATGGCAGCAGCTGTGCAGTTTGCTGACAGAGTGACTACAGTTTCCCCGACTTATGCCCAACAAATCAAGACTCCTGCCTACGGCGAACAGCTAGAAGGATTGATGTCCTTTATTAGCGGTAAGCTATCAGGTATTCTCAATGGCATCGATACAGAAGTTTACAATCCAGCAACTGACAAATACATTGCCCAAAATTTCACAGCTGATACCCTCGAAAAACGCAAAGCCAACAAAATTGCTTTGCAAGAAGAAGTGGGATTAGAAGTTAACTCTAATGCCTTTTTGATTGGTATGGTGACGCGGTTGGTAGAACAAAAAGGCATCGATTTGGTGCTGAATATTTTGGATCGGTTCATGTCGTATACCGATGCCCAGTTTATAGTGTTGGGGACGGGCGATCGCTACTACGAAAGCCAGCTGTGGCAATTGGCATCCCGCTTCCCTGGACGTATGAAAACTTATCTACTTTACAACGATCCGCTGGCTCGTCGCATTTATGCCGGTTCTGATGCTTTCTTGATGCCCAGCCGTTTTGAACCTTGCGGTATTAGCCAAATGCTGGCTTTGCGCTACGGTTGTATCCCCATTGTCCGCCGTACAGGGGGATTAGTTGACACCGTATTCCACCACGATCCGATGAATCATGCTGGCACTGGTTATTCTTTTGACCGCTATGAACCATTAGATTTGTATACCTGTATGGTGCGGGCTTGGGAAGGCTTCCGCTATAAGGATTATTGGCAGGAGCTACAAAAACGCGGTATGAGTCAAGATTTCAGTTGGTATCGGTCTGCTAAGCAGTATGTGAAGCTGTATCGGTCGATTTTTGGCTTACCCGAAGAAGAGGAGCAGCCTTCGCCAGAACAACCGGATTTAGTGTTGAAGTCCTAGACTCGCTTTATTTGTGTGGGGAGGTATAAGTAGAGCTTTGCGTCAAATCATAGCTTTTTTTAAACGCAGAGGAACGCAGAGGAACAGAGGGGCGCAGAGTTTTTCTAATTTTAATTCGTTACGAATTTGGACAATATTGTACTAGGTTTGTAGCAGGCATTACCCTTATGGCAAGCTGCTACACTTCTAAAGTTGACATTCCTATCGTTCTGGCTAGTGCAGAGCAGTGGGAGTGTCAATTATAGTTATAGTGATGGGTTTTACCCCTTGGCAAATATCTAATACTAACTATTACCATCTACATCGATTTAAAGTTTTTTACGGAATGTATTCAGAGAATGAGATGACTTTGTGCAATACGCCAGAGGATGGCGATCGCATCAAGATTAAATATAACTAGTGAAAATGGGAATAATAAATTAAAGCAGAGATTTGTGACTTTTTTACTGAATTTGCGAAATTTCAATTGCTAATACTGTAGCAGCAACATAAAAGGCATAATTATTCAAGCAAAGAGCTAATGAGCATAAATAGCTACCGCCGAATCGTAATCGGGGATGTGCATGGTCACTATGAAGGTTTAATGAGATTGCTGGAGGCAATTGCCCCTAGATCGGACGACCAAGTCTATTTTTTAGGAGACTTAATTGATCGTGGACCTCAAAGCGCTCAAGTAGTTAACTTTGTGAAAGAGAGTTCCTATCAGTGTTTGTTAGGAAATCACGAGCAAATGTTATTAAATATTCTCACCAAACGTATCCCTACGCAAACGGTACAATCATGGTTATACAGTGGGGGGCAGGCAACAGTGGCCAGCTACCAAGAAGCTACTATTCCTCACGATCATCTCGAATGGTTAAATAATCTACCTGCATATATAGATTTAGGGGATGTTTGGTTAGTTCATGCTGGTGTTGATCCCTCAATTCCCTTGACACAACAAACGGCCGATCAATTTTGCTGGGTGCGAGACGAATTTCATGGTATTGAGCAGCCCTACTTTACTGATAAGTTGATCGTCATTGGTCACACTATCACTTTCACTTTACCTGGCGTATACCCTGGAAAATTGGCTCAAGGACAAGGATGGCTTGACATAGATACAGGTGCTTATCATCCCCGTAGTGGCTGGTTAACCGGATTAGATATTACAAACGGCATAGTTTATCAAGTTAACGTTCTTAATAAATCTATTCGCATCATGCCTTTAGAAGAGGCTGTGACAAATATTAATCCAGAGCAAATTTACTTTGGTCGCCGTAATCGCTGTTTTGCATAATTCCCATAAAATATATTTAATATCAAGTTCGCTTAATTACTTATAATTCAAAATTCTCCGCGTCTTTGTATCACCGCGTCTCCCCGTCAGACCTGATTATAAGTGTTCGCTCGAACCTGATATAAGCTGGGGTTAAAGAGAAACCCCAATCCAAAATCTCAAAGATTTTTAAGACCTCAGTAATGCTTGGATATTAGCCTTATAAGCAGCATTATCTAATCCGTTATTTCCATTGCTAGGTTGAGTATTAATAGCACGCTTAATAGCATCAATGCGATCGCCAGTTGCTGGGTGAGTACTCAAAAATGTTGGCACAGAACGCTTGCTAACGAGCTTTTGCATAAAAGCAACCATCGCCGACTGGTCATAACCAGCACTTGTCAAAGTTTTTAATCCTCTTTTATCGGCATCAAATTCATTTTTACGACTGCCTGGCAGCTTGCGTACCAACTGATAACCAATTTGTACTGCTGTACTGCGGTCTAACCCAGCGGCTGTTAACAAACCTTCATCAATCGCTTTTTGACGCATCTGTTTGATGAGATGCTTTCCACCAATGTGACCAATTTCATGGGCAATCACACTTGCCAGTTCTGCTTCATTTTCGGCAGTTTTGATTAAGCCCGTATGTAAATACACATACCCACCTAAAGTTGCAAAAGCATTAATACTATCATCTTCAACTACTTGGAAAGTGTACTTCAGTTTGGGGCGATCGCTATTGGCTGCCAGACGCTGACCAAGTTGTTCCACATAGCGATTAATATCTGAATTACGGTACAGTCGAACGTCACCTAGCAATTGCTGATTGATTTGTTTGCCAATATCTGCTTCTTGGCGATCGGACATATTAGAAAGTTGAAGTACTTGCACTCCCTGCAAAAGTATAGGCAACCAGTCAAATGCCTGGGATGGCAGGGCTGTACTCAAGCAAATACTCAGTGCTACAAGTACCGAAATCAATGGATAAAATAAACGGTGTCGAAAAAAGTTGTATTTGATAGATAAACTTTTCCTATTAATCATAATCCTGTCTGAGGAGACTTTTGGCAGAACGTAAAATTATGAGACGGAATAAGGATTTGATAAGTTGCATTACAGGGTAAGCTCATCTAATTTAGTATAAAAATAGCTTGACAAATTAAACAAGACAAGAATAATCAGCGGTGTAAAAAACGTACTTGACATCAGAGCAAGATAAGTGAGATGACTTCC
>NZ_JACAEU010000089.1:0-3021 GCF_013388695.1 Fischerella sp. | reverse complement strand
TACTTTAACTCCTTGAATCAACTGAGAAAGAACGATTAAAAAGTATATTTTATAGCTGAAAAACAAGAAAAATTTCAGTGATTATGCTATGTGACACCCCAGGGTGCGGAATGTGGGATTAAACCCTTCGAGTGGGAGAGCCACAGACTCTGATATATCGTATCTCTCAATACACAGTTCAGTTAAAGTCAGATCCCCCCTCGTCCCCCTTTTTAAGGGCGGAAATTAATAGCCTATTGCGCCACCAATCTCAGTAAATTTAATGGCGTTGGAAAGCAGGTTAACTAAGATTTGCCGAACGCGATCGCTGTCGTTGATAATGTTAGGATTTGATAGACTGATGTAAACATACAAAGTCAAGTGTTTCTGCTCGGCTAAACAACGCAGTTCTTCTGTAGTAGCCGTTACTAGTTCAGCTAAATTAAATTCTTCCAGTCTCAACTCCAAGCGCCCAGCCTCCAGCTTGGAGTGTTGTAACTGTTTAAAGCGGGTAACGTCGGTGAAGACAATTTTCACGCCCAAGAGTTCGTCGCTATTGTGGTTTAGCAGTGGTATGACCTGGACGTCAAAATATCTAGTTTCTTGTTCTGTAATTGACCACTCAACCTCTTTCAAAATCACCGCACGGCGGTTAGTGCTAACTTGGTCAATGCGCGATCGCAACTCCAGCGGTCGGTAGGATATTTCTAAGTCTTGCAAGGGGCGGCCCAGATCCCTGGGGTTGAGATTAAACAAAGTGCGGGCTTGTTCATTGGCTAGCACTAACGAATTGTGAACGTCCACTATCACCTAGGCGATCGAATCGATCTCGAAGGCGGCTTGATGAATGCGAGTCATCGGGTCAACCATCTCCGGGGTGGCTGGCTACTCAAAGGAGTTATGCTCAACAACATATCGCGGCGGTTGCCGTTTGGTACTTTTGTAAATACACGTCGCCTTAATTAAGTCAATTAAAGCGGGAGCGATCGCATCCAAGGGCAAAATAAAATCCACAACCCCGGTTCTAATTGCAGCTTGAGGCATCGCAAAAAATTCGGAAGTTGCTTGATCTTGGGCAATAACTATGCCACCCATATTTTTGATTGCCTGCACTCCTGCTGCACCATCGCTATCCATACCAGTCAAAACAACAGCGATCGCCCGTTCACAGAAACTAGCTGCCGCAGATTGAAACAACACATCACCTGCGGGGCGGACATGACGTACTTTTTTCTCATGGGTGTAGAATTAGGGCGCTTAACTCCAATTGTTGTGTTATTTTTCAATTTTGTTTGGGGAGCAAGTACAGCATTATGGCTGAAATTCATCTCTGGTAGTTCAGAGTCAAAACGACAACATGTTGTGACGTAACGAAAACAAGTCCATTCCTAACAACAGCTTTTGGTGTGGTGACTGTCGCTATCCCCGCTTGGGCGATCGCTCATGTAGAGGTGTTGCACTTCAATATTTTAGGGACACTCCAAGCTTTCGCGGGTAGAGACACCTGTAACCGGATTAGTGCCTTCAGCGCGATCGCACATTAACTTGACTTGATAGGGATCAATAATTGCACCAGAAAAATCTGCTCCTGAGATTTTAGCATCGAAAAAGCGACTGCTAGCAAGCATAGCATCGGTGAAAATGGCATTAGTTAAATTAGCTTGATTAAAGATAACGCGATCGGCAAATGCTTCCGAAAGATTAGCATCGCTCAAATCTGCCTGAAGAAATGTTCCCTTCGTGAGAATAGTTCCACTGAGATTTGCTCCCCGGAAGTTTGCTCCCTGCATTTCTGCACCTGCAAAGGACGTTCCATGTAAATCTTGATTAGCAAAATCTCGATATCGTAAATCAGAGAGTGTATAGTTAACTGTATTTTCCTGTGCCAGGGCAGGAGGAGTATTTAGGATTAAAAACCAACTTAAGCAAAGTAGGAGCAGAAAACTTAAAATAATCCTTAACTGAGCTTGAAATTTCCGCTTCATTAATAATTCCATAATTACATCTGTGCCAATTGTGGAGAGTTACTTTCTTTCAACAATTACACCAAATTTTCTCTTTGCGATCGCGTTAAATGAGCTTTTGCTGGCATAGTTGTATTTTAGGCACATTAGATGTGGCATAGCTTACCGTCATCTGGCAACAGAGTTGTAATCAAAGCTTGCGATCGCGCTATCTTGTAAATTGAGGTTAAAGGAGTGCATAGAGTCGTGAAGGGCAAGCACGTTTTACTCACGGGTGGTACTGGTGGCTTAGGGTTAGGTGTAACACCAGCGGTTTTGGCGCAGGGTGCAGCAGCGGTGACGATTCCCTATCGCAACCCCAAGGAAGTCGAACGCCTCAAGGGAATTCTCTCACCTGCTGACTTTGCCAGAATTCAATTTGTCCCTGCGAATTTAGTGGAGGAAGTTTCGGTAGAGAACATTATCAACCAGATGACGCGAGTCGATGTGCTAATTCATCTGGTGGGTGGCTTTGCGATGGGAAAAACTCACGAATACAGCTTTGAAGATTGGAAACGGGATTTTGATTTAAACCTAAGTACAACTTTTTTGGTTTGCAAACATAGCCTCAAGAGAATGTTAGAAACTGGCTATGGACGCATTGTTACTGTTGGTTCTAGAGGCGCGGTGCAACCTGCGGGACAACTTGCAGCATATTGCGCTTCTAAAGCTGGGGTTGTGGCTTTGACACAAGCGATCGCCGACGAAACCAAAGGTACTAATATTACTGCTAACGTAGTCCTTCCCAGTGTTATTGACACCCCCAGCAACCGTGAAGCTATGGGGACAAAAAATGCCGAAAAATGGGTGAAACCGGAATCCTTGGCGCAAGTAATCTGCTTTTTAGCCTCGGAAACTGCTAAAGATATCCGAGGTGCAGCGATTCCTGTTTATGGCAGTATTTAGAGTAGGGATTTAAAACTAGCCCTGTCAAGATGGGTAAAAAACGAACCCAAATCTTAGTAGAGAAGACTATTTTCCTCTTTGTGTCTTTGTGTTTCAATCATTCTTTTTTCACCACCCTCCGGGTTCGCCAGTC
>NZ_JACAEU010000088.1:0-63704 GCF_013388695.1 Fischerella sp. | reverse complement strand
CATAAATAAAGTAAAAATAGGGCGGGCGAGACGCCCACCCCACAAGAACAACAAATCTCTTGTGGGGTGGAGAGAAGTTGCCGGGGAGATGTTCTTTCCGGCAAACTTCGGGGCATCCTACCCGCCTTGTCAAAAAATAAGCACTTTATGTTTAATTACGTCCATCTACTTAATTGTTATTGGTTCAGGAATGAATTGGGTACTGGGTATCGGGGAATGGGGATCAGGAACGGGGATCGGGGAAGAGGTATTTTTATCCTATCCCTTATCCTCAGTCTTCGATCCCCAGTCCCTAATCCCCGATCCCTATTTTCCCTATTGCATTGCAGTTGGAAAAGCACCCGATTGCACGGCTAAGTTGAGGTTTTGACCTTGGCGGCGTAATTCTATGCGTAACTCTGCGCCAATTGGGTTATCATTTACTGCCTTTTGTACACTGCTAGCATCTGTAACTGTTTGACCGTTCAGTTTTTGAATTACATCACCAGCACGTATACCAGCCTTAGCGGCTGGTGAATTAGGCATGACTTTCACGACTAACACGCCTTTATCTTCATTCACACTCAAATTGCTGTTGGGATCTGAGTTAATGTTTTGCTGTAACTCAGGTGTCAACCCTACCATTTGAATTCCCAGATAAGGATGCTGGGCTTTGCCTGTGGTGATGAGTTGATCGGCAATACGTTGGGCTGTTTTGATGGGAATGGCAAAGCCTAATCCTTGTGCCCCCTGAATAATGGCTGTATTCATGCCAATCACTTCACCACGATCATTAAGCAAGGGGCCGCCGGAGTTACCAGGATTAATGGCTGCGTCTGTCTGAATATAATCTACTCGTCTATCGCCAGCACCAATGAGACTGCTATTACGTCCAGTACCACTAATAATCCCCGTAGTCACGGTATTATCTAAACCAAGAGGATTACCAATAGCGATCGCCCATTGTCCTGGTTGCAGCTGGTCTGAATTACCTAATTTTACCATTGGCAGGTTCTTTGCCTCAATCTTCACAACTGCAACATCGGTCAACTCATCTTTACCCAGCACTTTACCTTGAAAGCTGCGTCCATCTTTGAGTGTGACTTTCACGGTATCTGCACCATCAACTACGTGAGCATTGGTGAGAATACGACCATCAGCATCGATAATAAAGCCGGAACCAGTACCCCGTTCTACCCGGTTTCCTCGTGGTAACGGTATTTGTTGGCCAAAGAAGCGGCGGAAAAATGGGTCGTTAAATTCCTCCGGCAACCGGGTTGTAACTGTGCGAGAAGAATCAATTCGCACCACGGCAGGGCCAACCTTTTGAACAACATTTGTTACAAAGTTAGGATCTGTACTTGTTGGTATTGGTGGGGCAGCATTTACAGGGGTGACAGCTAAATTAGACGCGTTCTGGGACATTTGCTGGTAGTTGGAAGCTAAATAGCCCCCTGCGAGTGTCATACCAGAACCTAGCAACACCAGCGATAAATTCATAGCTGCCCTTTGCCAAGGTGCAGGATGATGGGGTTTTTCAGCAGAAGGAGTTAATGAAAGGTGATTTGATAAGCTATCGCGATCGCGAGGTTCTTTGTGTAACATTTTGCTCTATGGAAATATCTCTAAAGTTACTTCCAATCTAAATATTTTTTGTGAAGCCTTTGTTGCAGAGGTATGGCGCTGATGTGAAATCAGCTATGTTCACGAGTTTGATTATAACACCAAATCACTAATTAATTTAACCCAATCCCCAGTCCCTTTTACGGAAAATTTGGGTCTAAAGCCCCGTCCTTGTAGGATGGCTTTTGTGATAAAATTGGTCTTAGCGGTAAAGCGCACACAAAAAAGACGAAGTAGGTCAAGCGGACAACTCCTGATCCGGAACCCTGGTAGTATAAATCCTAAATCTTGTATAAATGTGGGAGTAAAAACAAGCGTCTTAAAAACCTTTTCAAACGCGGTCGGGCAGTCCGTGTGAGCTTGTGGACGTATCCAAACGGGGATACTTGAATGCTTGCATTTGGGTATCTAGGGAGGACGGTTGAAGCAAGAATCCTCACGCCTTTAGGCTGAGGAGTGTCAATTAGCTAATAGCAGTAAGGCTTACTCTAGAAAAAAGTGATACAAGATGTATTTGTAACCATACCGAGAATATTTTGTTGTTACTTTTAATTTGTAACCTCTGACTCTGCTATTTATAGAAAAATGTTAAGACTCTATCATCTTCTCATTGGTGGTATTTTGCTGGTTTTGGTTCCAATGGGAGTAAAGTTGGCTGGATCTGGCTTTTCTGACAAAGATACACCAAAGGTAGCCCAAACCTCTTCTGCAACTACCCCTAACCCCAGTCAGGACAATATTTGGAAAAATCTTTTGGAGAAAACTGCTGCTCCCACAGATTGGCAAATTGCGCCTTGTGATGGAAATGCGCCTCTGTTGTGTGTTTTTGCTAACGGAGAACGTTTAGGTACGGTGGAGATAGGAGTTTCCCCGCTAGAAAAACAGCCGAATTTTCAAAAGATGCTCGCTCAAGCTGGTATTGATCCCGCTAAGAATGTAGACTACCAAAATCCCCAGTACCAAACTCAGTTAACAGCAGCACTCAATGCTTGGGTTACTGACCACTATGCTGGTTTAGAGAAAGACCGTAAAGGTAGTTACGGCGATCGCACTACTTTTTCAACCTATCCCCCACAACAAGTACAGGTTGGTAAACTTCCGGGAATGCGCTATGGATTTGTAGGACTGAAGCGCCAAGGTGGGGTACAAGAACAACATCTTGGTTATGTTACCTTTGATGGTAAAAATCTTTATGTGATGACTACTGCTTTTGACCCGGGATCGACAACAGGCAAGTTTGAGAAACTGGAGAATTTGGCAGTTTTTGAACCGTATCTGGATGCGATCGCACGGGATCTGCAATTGCCAAAATAGATTCAAGAGTCCTCTATCTCTAATTCGTCATCTGTAAGTGTGACATCTTCATACAGTTCATCAATGCTGGTGTAAAAGTCCACACTGGCTAGGTAAACTTTGCCTCCCTGAGTAAATGAATGCAGCACCCACAGCCCTTCGGTATTGCGACGAAAGCAGTCTATCCGTTGGCGCTTTGTGCTAATTAAAACATATTCTTGAAGCGTTTCCAGGTGTTGGTAGTCTGCAAACTTATCTCCTCGGTCAAACGCTTCAGTTGATTTAGATAAAACCTCGACAATTAAACAAGGATAACGTTTGAAAGCAGCAGATTCTCTGTCCCTCTCATCACAAGTCACCATCACATCAGGATAGTAAAAAATATTCAGTGACTCAATCCGAACCTTCATGTCAGAGATATGAACCCGACATCCCTTTCCCCGGACGTGGTTTCTCAGTAATGCAAATAAGTTTCCGGCTATGGTGACATGGGGATCAAGTGCCCCTGCCATTGCATAGACATGCCCGTCAATATATTCGTGCTTAATTGGGCTTTGCTCCTCTGTTCGCAGATATTCTTCTGGAGAAATATAACTTTGGTTTTGAGTAGCAATCATTGTCATGCCTCTGTTTTGTGTAAACCAGTATTTCTAGTCTAGAAATCTCTAGTAGTACGTGATTTAGTTTTACGTAGACGCATTCATTGACTAAACCTAGCATGTAAATGTTAAATTGCCTGAATTTAAGGGAACTCTAAATCTGACGAGATTTATCAGTTAACCAACGCGATCGCCAAAATAAAAGCACGGCTGCTTGCCGTGCCTGGGTGGGAAAAAGCCATTACCTGAATCAATATAAGTAACTGACCTGATTCATAAAACCGGCCATCAGGTTGATTTCTGTATGCACGCTCCCAAACTTATCTGCTAATTCTTCAAAGGTGATTTCTTCGTCACCTTGACGACCAACAAGCACCACTTCATCACCCCATTTTACTTCTTTTGGTAAGTCCGTAACATCTACCGTAGTGATGTTCAGCGAAACTCGTCCTACCACCGGACAGCGATGACCTTGAATCAAGACAATACCTTTGTTGAATAGCGATCGCGGATAACCCTCACCAAAACCCACAGGTAAAGATGCAATTAAACTATCACGCTGGGTGGTGAATAAACTACCATAACCAATTTTTCTTCCTGCTGGTACTTTTCTTACCTGAGCTACTCTGGTTTTCACTGTCATTACTGATTTCAATTCTGAGGGATTTTCAAAGTCCCGTGATGTGCGTACCCCGTAACAGGCAGCACCGACCCGCACCAAGCTATTACATTTAGGAGTGAGGCGCACTGTGGCTGCACTATTGTGGGTATGAGTTAACACATCTATTGGCAAGTAATCGTTGAGAGCAGCGCGAACAGCGTAAAAGTCTTCCATCTGCTTGTCAGTGAATGTCAAGTCCTTGCCATCAGCGCTGGCAAAGTGAGTCATAATCCCAACAATAGAAAGGCCAGGAAGTCCACACACTTTCTTCAGTTCCTCAATCTGAAATGAAAAGAAACCGCTTCTACCCATCCCCGTATCAATATTGATATGCACGGAGATTTGTTTACCGCGTTTGGTGCCAGCATCAGATAAATACTCTGCTGCTTCCATTGTTCCCACCTGTTCTTCGATATTTAGGCGGTTTATTGATTCTTCCAACTCCTGTGGTAGCGCCATGCGTAAACGCAGAAGTTTGACATCCAAACCTAGATCGCGGATAGTCGTTGCCTCTGGATTTGTACAGATACCAATGTAATCTGCTCCCGCGACAACTGCCGTTGTTGCTAATTGCTTTAAACCATGCCCGTAAGCATTTGCTTTCATCACTACGCACAGTTTGGCGGGTGCAACAAAATCCTGAATGTAGCGAATGTTGTCTTTAAAGTTTCTGGCAGAAACTATGACTTCAATATGATGCTGATTCATTGGGGTTGTGTGGTTAACACCTTCAAGGGTTGACAGCTAAGTAGTTGGAGGGCAGTTAGTAGGTAGTAGATAGTAGGTAGTAGTTGGTTGTTTATTATTAACCACTAACCACTAACCACTAACAGTCACCACGCAGAATACGTTATCTATGCCAACCTACTTGGTCGCGTCAATCATTATCGAGTACAACCCCTTTATTTCCAGTTTGATTAATTACTTTTTTGAGAATATTTTTCCATCTGAGAAATTATTATTTTAAAAAGGATAATTAGTAATAGATTTTATTACTAATTATCCATCAAGTTATCAATCTAAATTTCTGCCACAGCTCGCTCGATCAAGCGACGCGCTAAGGTTTGTGTACCTGTATGTTCATAGTAATTCGTAGCTACATCCAGGAACGCCCCCAAATAATCTAATCTGTCATCAGTAACTTCGACAAAATTTTGCAAGTGATGAACAACTTTTTGGGGTGTTAAACCATTCGAGGCAACTAGATTGCCCATCCAGCCTTGAACTGAGTTAAAGCTTTCGCCAATAAAATTCAGTTTGCTGCTGGAATTATTACCTGGAATTGCCTCTTGCATATTCTGGAAAGTTTTGTTTTGTTCTAATTCTTGGGGACTAGTCTGATTGATCGTAGACAAGGCTTTGCTAATAAAGTCTGGCCCAAGGGGGATCAAACCATCAACGCAAACTAATGCAACCATGCGGATCAGTGACTCACTGCTATACTCACCCAAAGATGCCACAAAATCGCCAATGCTGTCGCCAGGAATGCCGTTGATGCTACAAAATGCTACCAACTCGGCAACTAATTTCAGACACAGGTCAATGGTTTGGGCTTTGTCAGCTTTGGGAGTGATAGAGTTAAGAAAGCCTAAAAGAGGAATTCTCTCTCCTACCTTATTAGCCAAAGCTGCTGCACCGAGAGCTTTATCTGTACTATCAACGGTTTGGTACAGCCACATGGCCCGCTGATATCCTTGGGAGCGGTCATTGTAGAGATAAATTGCTCGTTCGCCAATAGCTTGAATTAAACCTTCGTCGGTTTCGCCAGTCACGGTTTTAATTGTGTTGACAAAACCAACCACATTATGCCATTGACCGGGAGCCACAAAATCCAGTGAGTTCAGCATCGAAACAGTCAAGCCACTGGTTGGTAGTTCGTCAACCAACTCAAAAATCGGTTTGCTCACAAAAATCTCCTTATTTTATTTGTTGTTTGTTGCTTGAACTAACTATCAACTAACAACTAACAACCAACAACTTTTATTTCAGTTTGGCGAGTCCATCCAGGTTAAATTTTTTGAGCCAAGCTTCGCGATCGCTAGCTGTAAATGACGGTGAACGAGAAAGCACTTTCACTTGATAGCGATCGTTAACCAATATAGAAGTTTGAGTAGTGCCAACTTCTACTGCTGGATAACCGGCGATTTGTTTGGTGCTATTAGCATATTTTGCTGCTGATCCAGGTATGCTGGTGGTATCGGAAATAGCTAGCATAGCTAATTCTTTACCGTCTTTTTTCAACTTAGCTTCAGCAAAACCCTTTTTTTCTTGGGTATATACCCGTTCGTAGCCATCTTCAGCAGCAGGAAAAAATTTGTTAAATTCGCTACCCTGAGTCGCGTCTTTAGCAACGGCTTGACCACTTTTTTGACGGCTGCTTTCTTGTTGCACCTGGTCAAAACGTCCAGGTTGTTTGGGAGTACACGCTGTTGTCAGTAGCAATACTGATAACAGTACAACTGCTAAAATCCTGCGGACACGAGGGAAATTCATGTTTGATTCCTCATTTATCTAAAGGAATAAGGAAGAGAGAAGAAGGCTGCGATGCTGTAGAAGTATAACTTCGTACTCTACTGCATTCTTGAGATGGCCTTCAAGTTAATTATCTGTCCTTGTGCGGGCTTGTAGCAGAAAATTTAGTTTTTGGTCATGTTAAGTGTCTGGAATTACATCTTTATGTGCGTAGGATGAACAGCATTGCTCACCCTACTTCACGGTAAGCGATTACGGCGTAAAACGGATCTCCTCCCGCAGCACCCAACCACTGTAGAAAAGTCGGTATTGGTGACTGACGGGCTATGACTTCTGGAGTAGTAAATCCTGATACAGAAGAGAAATAGCTTTGGACTAATTCAACTCTGGTTGCTTCCGAAGCATCCCGCCATGCTTGAATAGCCTTTTGGAAAAACATGCGGTTAGAAAAGCTGATAATTGCCACACCACCCGGTTTGAGAACACGGTGAATTTCGGAAAATACTGCCTCTGGATATTGCAAATATTGCACCGACACACAGTTGAGAACGGCATCAAAATCTTGATCCGGAAGCGGTAAACGAGGATTTTCGTTGAGATCCTGCACGAAATAACGATCCAACCGGGGATTGCGTGCTAGTTCCTCAGCGTTGAGTCCGTGTCCCTCCACATGGGCAAACTGCATTTCTTCTGGTAGATGAGATACCCAACTACTCATCATGTCTAAAATACGCATGTTGGGTTGGAGGCGATCGCGGTATAAATCCGTTAATTGTTGAATAAAACCTTCGTCTACATGGGTGACAAAGCGCGGAAAGGAATAAAATTCCTTGTCGTCGGTTGCGTCTAGTTTATTACGTTGCTCTGGTCTCAGCGGCATAAAACCCTAATTAGGAGAAGTGTTGCCTAAATTTGTATATCACCATACATATATTAGAAACAGTCTGAAAAATAGGCGAGTCTATCAAACATCTACCAATCAACAACCACCAATCACCAACCAACCAACATCAATGTCATTCAAGCTACTACATTCTCAATCAACTTGGCAGCGTTTGCGCCTTTGGGCAGGTTTTCCCTATCTCAGTTTGTTATTTTGGATACTGCCATTATTGCTATTCAATTCTGGTGATAGTAGCTTGATGGCCCATGATGAAGGGCTTTACGCTTGGCGATCGCGCCGGATGTTTGAGTCTGGAGACTGGATTAATCCTTGGTCAGAACCCCATCATAAAACTCCAGGCCCTTATTGGTTAATTGCCAGTTCTTACAGGTTGTTTGGCATTAGTGAAACTAGCGTGCGCTTGCCAAGTATGATTTTGGGGATCTTCAGCGTCATACTTCTCTATGAAATCGGGAAAATTCTACTTAATCAAAAAATTGCTTGGCTAGCAGGTGCAATTCTGAGCTTGGAATTTCTCTGGTTACAATATTGTCGTTTAGGCACACCTGATGTACCAATGATTTTTTTGGTACTTTTAGCGATTTTTTGTTTATTAAAAGCAGAATTAAATCCTAAATCTCGCTATTTTTATAGCTTTATTGTCGGTGTTTGTTTCGGTTTAGGTTTCTTAGTTAGAAGCTTTATGATTTTTTTGCCAATGATGGCTTTGTCACCTTATCTAATTTGGGAACATCGCCGTCATCGTCATCTCACAAACCTTATGTTGTATATCGGGTTTTTAGTAGGTTTAATTCCCACCTTTGTCTGGCTTTGGCTGAACTTTTCGCGCTACGGCGATGATAGTGTTGCAGAATTACTCAATTTTGTATTTCGCTTAGGTTCTCACGATCGCGGTGACAAGGGAATTGTATTCTATTTATGGAATGTCCCAATCAAAGCCTTTCCTTGGTTTTTTTTCAGTCTTTTAGGTTTATTTTTAGCTTGCCGTCGTCCCATTCCTCGCTACCAGCTTATATTAGTTGGCTTTCCACTCATTTTATTTGTCGAACTTAGTCTTTTCTCGACTCGTTTACCTCACTACAGTCTTTTACTGTATCCCTTCATTGCCATGCTTGCAGCTGTGGGGTTAGATTGGCTGGGTAAAATTTTTAGGTGGGGAGGTGGGGAGGTAGGGAGGTGGGGAGATGGGGAGTTGGGAAGAACCATCACCCCATCACCCCATCTTAGGAAAATTCCTCGGAATCTCAGCTATATTTTTGGTCTGCTAGGTATTTTATTATTGCTAGCGGGTGCGATCGCTCTTATTTGGCCTAGTGGTGACATCCGCAGATATGCAACTCTAGCCTTGGCTTTAGGTAGTGGTTGGTTAATATTGCCTTTAGTGTGGATCGGTCGTTACCGCTTTGGTAAAAATTTTCTCACCTCTAATTATTGGTTAGCTGGTTGGTTGATCCCGGCATGGTTGGCTTTAGCTGTGGCTGGTAGTAACGGCTTGCTGAGTGACTACAATCCAGATGTCAGAACTTTTTTAGCACAGCCTGCGATTGCCCAAGTTTTGCAAAATAACCCTATCTACTTTGTCAAAGTTGGGGGCAAAACCGGAGTGTTACTTGATTTCTACACTCCTCACCACGGAAAGGACGTAGACACAATTTCCGAAGTGCCAGCTTCTAGCTACGCTTGGATCTCTGCAAAACAAGAAACTGATTTATCTAGACCCCATCGCGTTCTCGGTACAGTGCAAAAATACCAATTGATTCAAGTTTTGCCATACTAGCCTGCTAAATACAACATACATAAGTTCAGAACGAAATTTGGCGTTGCATAAATGCGGGATGAATTGGCGGTTGAAACCATTGAAAATTCGTCCCAAATTGGGCGAAATCATCCCATGATTCAGCAACGCCCGAAATTTTTGCACCAAGACTCTGGGCCCCTTTGCGCTTACCTCTGCGTTGGGGATCTTACATCAATAAACTGGGCGGGCGAGACGCCCACCCCACAAATTTATATCAAATCCGTTTGATTAGTGATCGTATTTACCCTCACCCCTGCCCCTCTCCCAACTTGGGAGAGGGGTGTCCGACAGGATGGGGTGAGGGTTGATATTACTAGACTTTTGTAGGTGCTTGTGTTTGCTTCGGTGAAAGACCGAGTGCCTTAGCAACGCCTTCACCATATGCGGGATCGGCTTTAGCAAAGTGTGCAAGTTGCAGCATCTTGTCTGGACTGAATGAAATTCCTGGTACAACATTGGAAGGAGCAAAGGCTGATTGCTCGATCTCTGCAAAATAGTTTTCTGGATTGCGATTGAGTTCGAGAATGCCTACCTCAATGAGTGGGTAATGTTTGTGCGGCCACACCTTGGTTAAATCGAAGGGATTGTAAGGTGTTTTCTCAGCATCTGCTTCCGGCATAATCTGAACCATGAAGCGCCACTTGGGATAGTCACCACCTTCAATTGCATAGAACAGATCGCGCTGGAAACTTTCGCGATCTTCACCCACGACTTTAGCACCTTCTTCATTTGCTCAGCTCGCTGCTTATTACAGTGTTGATTTTCAACAAAGGTTTTGACAAGGTGAAATAGATGAGTTTAACTGCAACTTAAGTTTTTTTTAAGATGTAAGAACTTTTTTGGCACAGATGGCGTGCGATCGCTCAAATTTTGTAACGAATATGTTTTAGCCAATATCAAGCAGTTATCTCGCTCTAATTTAGTTAATCTAAGTTAACTTTGTGTTCATTGAGTTATGGGATAATAGTTCTAGTAACTCGCTCAAATTTTAAAAAACAGAATGTAAATACGCCAATTGAATGTTGTTTGGCTTAGACCTTCAAGCCAAAGGGTGGGCGATTGAGAAATTCCATCAAGACCACGAGGAATTAATATTCTCTCGACGGTTCTCATGTCTTGAATTACTGCTGTTGTTAGACTCTTGTGGTGATACATGCAACAGAGGCGGATTAGGCAAGTTCCTCCTTCAACTTTTCCCTTTGAGGTCATAAAACCCAATGGAAACGTGCTGTCCGTAGTTTTCGGTACGGATGACAAAGATCCCCTAAAAGACTCATGCATTCCTTATCAGATGCGACAAGCTCATCGAAACATCCGGCGGGAATTAGAAAATAAATTAGAAGAATTCCGCTGGCTTTTAATTGTTGGGCGAACAGGATTGGGGAAGACACGAGAAGCAGCAGAATTAGTCCAAATTTATAACCGAGAAGGCTGGACAGTTCTGTGGCTAAAATCAGACGGATGGATAGATGAACCAACGAAAGAACAGCTGCAAAAGATTGGTACTAATCGCAAGTTGCTGTTTTTTCTTGACGATATTAATCAGAGGATGCATAGCCTATACCCAAGACTTGTGAAATCTGAATTAGCCCCTTTAATGCTACCCTTACAAGAACGACTGGGGCGAGTTTTAGAGGTTTATGAAAAGTTCTACGGTCAAGCAAAAGTGCGAGTCATTGCCACCGCGCGGAATGAAAGAGACTCAGAAATATTAGGAGAACCAAGCGAATGGGAAAAACTGGAATGGGAGAGATTCTATCAGCAGTGGTGGCAGCGCTTTGAGGTTTATGAATTACCAGAACCAGAAAAAGAAGCAATAGTTCAGTTATTGAGTGATACTGCCTCCCGATCCCAAATAGATGTTAAGGAAGAGGACTATTCACTCATCGCTGAGAAAAATGACAGCACATTTACAAATGTGGTTGAGAATCTGCGTCGATTGAGAAACAGAGGTTTGCCCTTAACATCTAGTAATTACATTGAATCTTGTAAGGGTATCTGGGAAAAGTGTTATGGAGATGCAGTCAAAAAATATTCTGCTAGCCGATATATTTACGACGCAGTAGACTTGCTGCAACAACTTCATATCTCGCTTGAGCGATTCATCCTAGAACCAACTACTCTATTGATGTTACAAGGGAACTCTTCACAGGAGTTGTGGCATCGCTGGCGAATTCCCAAAGCACTAAATTATTTGATTGAAACTGAACGCATTCTCAGTCCCCGCAAAGGGCAGATTGAAGCTAAAGGCAGGCAAGTAGAGACGGGTGAATATATCCGTCCTCTATCCTCTTTGGTTTTGGAAATTGCAGATAGATACCCTCAGAAAATTTTGGGTTCGCTCTTTGATTTTGGCAGGCAACTGTTAAATTTAAATTGCTCACAAGCAGCCTTAACTTGTTTCAACAAGCTCATCAATTTTTACCCTGAAATCTCTGAAATTTGGTTTTACAGAGGTGTCGCACTATACTTATTAGGACGCCACGCGGAAGCAGTTGCCTCCTATGAAAAAGCACTGGCAATCAAACCTGAGCTAGATCAAGCTTGGTATAACCGCAGCTTAGGGCTGTATTTTTTAGGACGCTACGAGGAAGCAGTTACCTCCTATGACAAAGCACTAGCAATTAAGCCTGACCAAGAGCCAGCCTACTACAACCGAGGTGTCGCGTTGTACGTTTTGGGACGCTATGAGGAAGCAATTGCCTCCTACAACAAAGGGCTGGTAATTAAGCCTGACTATTACCAAGCCTGGTATAGTCGGGGTCTAGCACTAGGAAACTTAGGACGCTACGAGGAAGCAGTTGCCTCCTATGACAAAGCGCTGGCAATCAAGCCTGACTATTACCAAGCTTGGTATAGTCGGGGTCTAGTACTGGCGAACTTAGGGTGCTATGAGAAAGCGGTTGCCTCCTATGACAAAGTTCTGCTGATCAAGCCTGACTATTACCAAGCCTGGTATAGCCGGGGTGTGGCACTTGGTAACTTGAAGCGTTACGAGGAAGTATTTGCTTCTTGCAACAAAGCACTGGCAATCAAACCCGACTATTACCAAGCTTGGTACAACCGGGGCAATGCGCTGTATTTTTTGGGGCGCTACGAGGAGACAGTTGCTTCCTATGACAAAGTTCTGCTGATCAAGCCTGACCTAGAGCAAGTTTGGTACAATCGCAGCGTAGCGCTGTACTTGTTAGGTCTTTATAAAGAGGCGATCGCATCTTGTGACAAAGCGCTGGCAATTAAGCCTGATTATCATCAAGTTTGGTACAACCGAGGCAATGCGCTGTACCTGTTGGGGTACTACAAGGAAGCTGTAGCCTCTTACGATCAAGCAGTGGCACTCAAGCCTGACTATTACCAAGCCTGGTATAATTGGGGTCTAGCACTGGCAAGCTTGGGGTGCTACGAGGAAGCAATTGCTTCCTACGACAAAGCACTGGCAATCAAACCTGACTATCATCAAGCTTGGTATAACCGAGGCAATGCACTGAATCAGTTAGGTTGTTATGAACAGGCACTTCTCAGCCTGAACAAAGCCATTGAACTTGCTCCTGATTCCTTTAGCGCTCATTACGACAAGGCTTGCTGCTATGCCTTGCAAGAAAATATTGACTTGACACTTGAGAACTTGAAACAAGCCATTAACCTCAATCCTGAATGCCGAGAGATGGCAAAAACCGACTCAGATTTTGAAAGAATTCTCCCAGATAAGCGGTTTCAGGCGTTGATTGCTAATGGATAGTTGCAGTTAGCTACAGCTATTCTTATGCCACAAATTTCGTTAAGTAGATGGACGTAATTAAACATAAAGTGCTTATTTTTTGACAAGGCGGGCAGGATGCTCCGAAGTTTGCCGGAAAGAACATCTCCCCGGCAACTTCTCTCCACCCTACAAGAGATTTGTTGTTCTTGTGGGGTGGGCGTCTCGCCCGCCCTATTTTTACTTTATTTATGTCTTGTCTATCTACTTATCTAGTTTTTAGTGTTTGCGATCTAACGACAGCTTGTTGCAATCGGGGTCAGGGATTAGATTTCATTTCGCCAACGAAACTTTTTTTATACCATCATTAGCATTTACCAGGTGGCTATGTCAACCGCTAGTTGGCGGGACTATGCCAGCCATACCAATGACGAACCGCTAACCAAATCGCTGAAAGCAAGCCTGCTAGGCTGAGAGTAAGGCCACTATACGGTACTAATAATCCGAAAACAGGTAGCACTGCCCCTGCAATCGTGCAGATAACAGCAGCAAGGGAAGCACAAACGTTTGATCCTAACCCCCACGTCAGCGCTAGTAAAACGAGTGAAATCAAAGTCCAAGCAAACTGGGCATTCATGACACGACTTATATAAGTCAAAGCCAACAAACATGCGAAGAATATACCGCCAGCAACAGCTATATTTTTCAGACTCATCGGTATGGATAAGTACAGTAACAATATCCACCACAGAAATAACGCTGGTGCTAGCAATAAAAGCCGGGGAAGAATGCCAGTGTGACGAATAGGGTTAGTGTTTGTAAACACTCCAAATGGATTTTTAACTGAAACATTGTCATCAAATACCCAAGTAAAACGGGTGCTTTGTCCTTCGCCTGCGATCTCATTTGGTACAATACCGCTAGCAAAATCCGCTCCTGGAAAGTTAGCATTTGCTACTAAGCGGAAATTTTGCAGTAACTGTCCATCTGCACTATAAACCCAGCGCGATCCCCCTTGAGCCTTGTAGGTGACTCGAAAGCTGGTTTCTTCCCCTGGTTGCAAGCGGAAGGGAAAACCGTAGTCACCTGGATTAGTTTGTTGTAGCCTAGTGCGATCGCGTTCTACTTTGTAGCTAGAAAGTAGTGAGTAGCCGTTAGGTGGTGGTACTTCAAAGAAAAACCTATCAATATCTTGAAGCTGATTGACAACTTTGTAGTCAGCCGCATAATCTACACGATACACTGCACGGCGATTTTGAACATCTGAGGTTTGGTCAATTTTTACCTGTATTTGCGAACCAGCCAGCGTCAGGTAGCGGTTTTCTTCTCGCGTCTCGTTGACATTGACAATCTTGCCATTAACTTGAGTGGTGTAGGTGTATGGTACTTTAACTACATAACGTACTTGCGGCGCAATTTGTTCTAGCCTGTCACCAGCAACACTTTCTGCCACTTGTGCCACCTTTGCCTGTTCCCAATGATGATATCTATTGGCTAAAGTTGAGCAAAGAAAAAATCCTCCCACCAACAGAATTAATATCAGAGCTACATGCTGCAATCCTGCTAATATTTGCGAGTAACGAATTGCCCATTCGTCAGTAAAAATGGCTTGTTCCGGCTGATGGCGACGTAGGGAAAAGTTGATGAGAGCGATCGCAATTCCCAAGGCTACGACTAAAAATACCAATAACAGCGATGCTTTGAGTGCATGAGTTCCAAATTGGACAAGTTCGGTAGGATGCGTAAGGTCAGGTATTCCTGGAATACCTTGATCTGGTTCAGACATAGGGGAATTCTCGTAGAATTATGCATAACCAGACAGATAAATTCTCTCAAAAGTTTCTTGTAAAGGTGTTTTGCTGGGATAGAAGCAAAATCACCTACATTGTCAAGAAGTTTAACTTAACATAGCTGGTTTTTTTGGTAGTTAGTTTTTCCAAACAACAAACAACACACAACAAACAACGAAACTCCTTTGCGGTAAATTGACAAATGCAAGCACGCAGAGGAATAAGTCATGAAAGCAGTATTAATGACAGCCGCTGGCAATCCTGATGTTCTGCAAGTGCAGGATGTACCAAATCCTGGTGTTCCCATTGGTGAAACTGAACTTTTGGTACGTTTAAAAGCAGCTGGTGTTAACCCGATTGATACCAAACTTCGCAAACGCGGTACTTTCTACCCCGATCGCATGCCTGCGATTTTAGGATGTGACGGTGCAGGGGTAGTTGAGGCAGTTGGTGCTGCTGTACAGAAATTTCACGTGGGCGATGAAGTATATTTTTGCAATGGTGGCTTGGGCGCACACCAAGGTAACTATGCTGAATACACAACCGTCGATGAAAGGTTTGTTGCCCGTAAGCCTAGATCTGTATCCTTTGCAGAAGCAGCAGCAGCACCTTTGGTGTTAATCACCGCTTGGGAAGCTTTATACGAACGCGGACGATTGGAACCAGGAGAAAGTGTATTAATTCATGCTGGTGCTGGTGGTGTTGGACATGTGGCGATTCAGCTAGCCAAACTCAAAGGTGCTAATGTCTGCACAACGGTAAGTTCTCAAGACAAGGCAAACTTTGTCAAACAACTCGGTGCTGATTATCCCATTTTGTACAAACAAACAGATTTTGTTCAAGCGGTGTTAGATTGGACGGGTGGGGAAGGTGTAGACTTAGCTTTTGATACTGTGGGTGGAGAAACTTTTCACAAAACTTTCCCAGGCGTGCGAGTATATGGCGATATTGTCACGATTTTAGAACCAGATGCCAATACAGTTTGGAAAGCTGCAAGAAACCGTAATCTCCGCATCGGCTTAGAGTTAATGCTTACACCGATGTTGCAAGGAATGGTGGAAGCACAGCAGCACCAAGCGGAAATTTTAGCAGAGTGCGCGAAATATATTGATGCAGGCAAGTTGAAGATTCATGTGAGTCATCAGTTTCTACTGGCAGAGGCGGCTAAAGCTCACCAGTTACTTGAAAGTGGCTCGATGATGGGTAAAATTGTTCTGCTGATTGGTGAGGAGTGATACACGGTAGGATTGAAGAGATTATTTTTGAAACGCGGAGGTACGCAGAGGTTAAACGCAGAGGCACGCAGAGTTTTTTCTTTGCGTTCCTCCGCGCTTTCCTTTGCGTTCCTTTGCGTTAAAGGTTTTTTATTAGTGAGTCTGTGTGTCCTGTTTATCTTTTTCTTTGCCTTACCTACGTCTGCACAACCAGAACGTACACCCTTGACTTTAGAATTGTTGCAAGAGCGAGTGCGTACGCCTACCCTGCGCGAAGGTAATTTGACCGTGGATTTACGGCAGATGGTGATAGATTTACGACCAGAAAATGCTGCTTTCCGCGATGCTTTTTACCAACTGTTGCGAAAAGAACTACAAAAAACTGGTTCTAAACCTTTGGGTTTGGATTTGAGCAATTCTCTCATTCAAGGCGATTTTATCGGTAGCGATTTGGGTTTAAGAACTCCCCTTTATGCCCAAGCGATCGCACCTATTTTCACTACTGCTGAACAAGAACAACTCGAACGCCTGCGGGTAGTTTGCTTGCGATCGCTTGCTGTCTCTTTACCGACTTCCAAAGACTGCCGATCGCTTTTAGCAACTCCAGCGACTGCATCCAGTGAAATCAGTGTTTTCCGTGGTTCGTTAGTTTTAGAGCAAACTCATTTTACTGGCGTTGTGCAGTTTGCCAATACATTTTTTCTGCAATCTGTAAATGCCCAAGGTACTATTTTTAACCAACAATCTAATTGGCATGAAACGCGATTTAGTCGTTCTGTTAGCTTTGCAAATACCACTTTTCGAGGTGAGAGTCAGTGGCAAGGTAGTATTTTCTTTGACAAGGCTAATTTTAAGCAAACACAGTTTCAGAAAAATGCATATTTTCAGGATAGTTTTTTTGCGGACGTTGCCAACTTTAACCAAGCAAATTTTAAACAGTTGGCTAAATTTAATCGCGTGCAGTGGCAAGAAAATGCTGATTTTTCTGGTGTGCGCTTTGTCGATCCTGCCCAGTTTACCAAAGCTATTTTTAATCAGTTTTTACTCCTGACAGAAGCGATTTTTGAGCAAGTCGTTACCTTCCGGGAAGCGCTGTTTAATCAACCTGTGAATCTGCGGGGTGCCAGCATTCTCAATCAAGCAGATTTTAGCGATGCTGGATTTACAAAGGAGGCTGATTTGAATGTAACTGGATTAAATTTTAACTCTAACCAAGCGAAAATATTAGGTAATTCCGGTCAAATTGGCAAAAAGCTGGTTGTGTCTACACTGCAAGGTAATCAAAACGTCTTGCGGAATTTGGGGCAAAATTTCCGGCAGTTGCAGCAAATTGCTGATGCCAATCAGTTGGAATATACAAAACAACAACTGCGACTAGCAGAGTTAAGCCACCGTCTGGTTGGTATAAATATCAATAGTGCTTCTCAAAAACGTTTGATTAATATTGGTTTTTCGCCAACTCAAGCAGAAGCGATCGCCCATCGCCGATTGATACAACCTTTTCGCAACACCAGCGAGTTACTCACTTTAGCAGACATTGATTTTGAAACTTATACTCAAGTGAGTTCACAGGTGGTGGTTGGCGAACCTCTGTTTTTGGGTGGGTGGTTGTTGCAGGCGTGGAAGTGGTTGACATTAAGTTTACTGCTGCTGCTTTCTGGATATGGTACAGATTTTTACTTAGTGTTTGGTGTGGGAACAATTGCGATCGCCTTTTTCGGCTTGCTATTTTGGCTAATTGATCGTTGCCGTCGTCTGTATCCAGTCGCGATTATTCCTACAACCGATGAAACCATGTGGATGCTGAGTAGTTTTAGCCTGTTGGTGTTGTTCGGTATCTTTGCTATTTTTCGCACTGCCGAACAGCCTTGGTTGACACTGGGATGTCTGGTGATAATTGTTGTTCCCGTACCAATAATTTTATTATTGCGACTATATCAGCAAGGGCGCTATCACGATTTGATGGATGTCTCTTACTTCACAGAAGACGGTAGTATGCGGCAGTTGAGATTGCTGATTGGGCGGTTGCCAGTGATACCAAGGTATGAAATATTTCGCGATCGCTATATGCCGCTATTGTGGAATCGTCGCTGGAATTGGCTTAACTACTACGACTTTAGCCTCAACAACCTCTTGAGATTAGGGTTTAATGATATCCGCCTGCGAGATCGACATCTCCCAGGAATTATTACCACATTGGCATGGTATCAGTGGAGTTTAGGCATACTTTACATCACCCTACTTTTATGGACTCTTTCCCGCACAATTCCGGGATTGAACTTGCTAATTTATTTGAAGTAGAAGGCCGAGAGACGGACGACTAACCACTGTACGGGCGGGTTTAGCCATGATACTTTTGAGCTTCGATGACAAAATGTCTATCAAAACCCGCCCCTACTAACCACTAACTACTAACCACTAACCACTAACCACTAACCACTAACCACCAACCACTAACCACTAACCACCAACCACTAACTACTAACCACTAACCACTAACAAATATAATGTCAAGATACTTGAAATTAATCAGATTGTTTTGGAGTACAGCCATAGCAGCTGAGATGGAGTATCGTGTCAACTTTCTGTTAGCCGCCCTCAGCAGTATAGGCAATTTAGCAGGTAGTCTTTTTGGATTATTTTTATTTTATGGAAAAGGTTACACTTTCGCTGGCTGGTCATGGGAAGCAGCTTTGCTAGTGTTGGGAATTTTTACTCTGTTGCAAGGTTTTTCAGCAACATTTCTCGCCCCTAATCTGAATCGCATTGTCCGTCATGTCCAGGAAGGAACACTAGACTTTGTTTTATTAAAACCTATCCGCAGCCAATTTTGGCTTTCTACCCATATTCTTTCACCTTGGGGACTGCCAGATTTAGTTTTTGGCGGAATACTTATTGGTTATGCAGGTACAAAACTCGGTTTAGGAATAGATGACTATTTGTTAAGTGCAATTCCCTTGGTTTTTGGTTTAGTAATACTTTACAGCCTGTGGTTTATGCTAGGAGCCACTAGCATTTGGTTTGTCAAAATTTACAACGTCACCGAGGTGTTAAGGGGTTTGTTGGAAGCTGGCAGATATCCGATGGTTGCTTATCCTGCTGCTTACAGATTTTTCTTCACCTTTGTAGTACCTGTGGCGTTTTTAACTACAATACCAGCGGAAGCAATGCTGGGTAGAAGTGAAATTACTTGGGTGTTAGGTGCGGGTGTGTTGGCACTGATGTTGTTTTTTGCTTCAACGTGGTTTTGGCGGTTTGCGTTGCGGTTTTATACTAGTGCTTCGAGTTAGGGTGAGGAGCGATCGCGATTTGGGTAACAATTTATAACTTTTTCCTGAAGTCAAGTGTAAAAATACATATTTACAATTAGCACATTACACATTGAAAATGAGGAATCCAAATTGCATAGTGAACTGAAATCGCTCACAAAGGGCTTGGAGCAATATGCCAATGCTGTGGCAACCATCACTGAAGTAAAGGAATAAAAGGAGAAACTCCTGTATGATCAATCAACCGGAGTTCGATGTTTTCCTAGCTCATAATAGTGAGGACAAGCCACAGGTTAGAGCGATCGCTCAGAAACTTAGGCAGCGTGGATTAAATCCGTGGTTAGACGAAGAGCAAATTCGACCAGGACGATCATTTCAGGATGAAATTCAACAGGTAATTCCAAAAGTCAAATCTGCCGCTATCTTCATCGGTCTAAAGGGATTAGGCAAGTGGCAGATGATGGAACTGCGAAGCTTCACCAGCCTATTAGTAGAAGCAAATATCCCTGTGATTCCCGTCTTGCTGCCAGGTGTGAACAAAATTCCAGAAGATTTGCGCTTTTTCAGCGAACTAAATTGGGCAATTTCATATTAATCCAAGTTAAACCAAGCACTCAAAATCCAACAGGCTATAGCTTTTTCTTGCTTTCTCCAGATAGTGCGATCGCACCTCCATTTAGAAATGGCGGCAACAGATAAAATGGTGGCGATCGCATTCTCACTCACCTTGCTACCAGTATTTCCGCTACAATCAACTCCTGTGGACTCGTGGATAGAGAGGGATTAGGGTTGCCTACACTTGGTGTAAATATTGACCATATCGCTACCATCCGGCAAGCGCGACGGACGGTAGAACCAGATCCGATAGCAGCGGCGGTACTGGCAGAATTAGGTGGTGCAGATGGTATTACCGTGCATCTGCGAGAAGATAGGCGGCATATTCAAGAACGGGATGTGCGTTTGTTGCGGCAGACGGTAAGGACGCACCTAAATTTAGAAATGGCAGCTACAGATGAAATGGTAGCGATCGCCCTCGATATTAAACCTGACTATGTGACTTTGGTTCCCGAACGACGGGAAGAAGTGACCACGGAAGGTGGATTGGATATCATGGGTCAAATTGCTAGAATCGGAGAGGTTGTTGATAAATTACAGAGCGCTGGCATTCCAGTAAGCTTGTTTATCGATGCGGAAGCAGCACAAATCAAAGCGTCTCAAACTGTGCAGGCGAAATTTATTGAACTGCACACCGGACGATATGCTGAAGCTAAAGATGAAACAAGTCGCCAGCAGGAATTAGACGTGTTAGCAGCTGGGTGCAAGCAAGCGATTCAAGCTGGATTGCGAGTCAATGCCGGTCATGGACTCACCTACTGGAATGTTTATCCCGTGGCTTGTCTTCCAGGTATGGAAGAACTCAATATAGGTCATACCATTGTTAGCCGGGCAGTCTTAGTAGGTATGGAAAGAGCAGTCCGGGAGATGAAACTAGCTATGCGCGGGGAATTTTAAAGGGTAATGGGTAATGGGTAGTGGTTAGTGGTTAGTGGTTATTAACCATCCTCGATCTCCAATGCCCGATCCCCAATGCCCAATGCCCAATGCCCCATGCCCCATGCCCAATACCCAGAGGGGAAGTCATCTGCGAAATCTAGAAATTTATTGGTAGTTGCTGATACTACAAGTCAAATCTGAAGCCAAAAATTCTATGAACGCAACACAATCTCAAGACCTTCCGCTTTGGGTACAAGATAGAGACAAAGTTCTTGAAAGTTTTACGGATGTCGAATGGCGCTATGGCAAGCCTCCTGATTATACCCTCTCAAAGGAAAACCTAGCAAAGGAAAGTATCTGCAAGCACGTTGAGGGTTCGCTAGAAGCAATAGTGCAAAATCTCGTGAGAACCTTTGATATTGAGGCTAACTTCAAAGTCAACCCGCAGCAGTGGGTGTCTGTTGTGCAGGACAAGTTTCGTATGAGTACCAATGGGGGTTCTGGCTACGAACTATCAAAATTGGTGGAGTCAGGAACTTACAAGTTATTGATAGGCGATACACAACATTACAAAGCTTCTGAGGAGAATTTTGAAACATCGACAAATCTCTTCCACACAGCATTTCCTAATGGGTTTTTGTGGGAGGTTTTAGAGGTTTTCTCTAGCCCACCAACTATTGCCTTTAAGTGGCGGCATTGGGGGCATTTTAACGGTTCGTACAAAGACTATACACCTACAGGAGAGACAGTGGAGATTATCGGTATGAGCGTTGTACGTGTAACCGATGACTTGAAAATTCTTTCCTTGGAACACTACTTTGACAACACTAAGTTTTTAGCAAAGCTGACAGCAGGCGGAAAACAAGGAACCAGTCAACGGCAAAGGACGTCTTTTTGGGGGATTGTTAAGCGACTTTGGAGTGGTGGCGGAAAACAAGAAACCGATGAACAGCAAGCAACTGGTTGTCCCTTCAAGAAAATTTTTGTCCCTTCTACTTCCAGATAAGGTACTTTAATTTTTGTTAGTTAGTGGGAACACAGTGAATAGTTCTGTGTTCTCATATTAGTCGTTTAGCAAAGGAAGAAAATGCAAACATACTACTATATTTTGGCAAGCCAACACTTTCTGTTGGAAGAGGAACCAATGGAAGAAGTGCTGCGGGAACGTACCCGTTACTACCACGAACAAGAAAAGGAAATTGATTTTTGGGTGGTGAAGCAACCAGCTTTCTTGGAAGCGCCCCAGATGGCACAGTTGAAGGCGAAGTGTCCACAACCAGCAGCGGCAATTATTTCCACGAATCAGCAATTTATTACTTGGTTAAAACTACGCTTGGAGTTTGTCTTCGCAGGAGAATTTCAAGCACCTTCTGAAGATATCCCCGATCCCCTGGCTTCTCTTGCGGCTGTGTCCTAAGTATAGCTTTGCATAAAAAAGTAGCGATTTAAAACGCAGAGGGACGCGGAGTAGGCGCAGAGGGGCGCAGAGTCTTTGTGTAAAAATTTCGCTATGAACTTACGAAATGCTGTACTAAGTCGTTGTGCATTTTTAATGTGCTGCAGGGTAAAGGGGAAAGGGTAAAAGGGACTGGGGCATGGGGCATGGGGCATCGGTAAGAAAACCAATGCCCAATTCCCAATGCCCAATGCCCAATCACCAATACCCTTTTCCCCAATCCCCAGTCCCTAATCCCTTTTACCCAAAAATAGCAGATCGTACGGGCAATTTATGTATAAACCTGTGGTGCTTCAACTTCCGAATTTACGTAACACTTTACGAAGTAGTTTAATACTAGCGATCGCTCCTTTAATAGCTGGTATAAATACTGCCTTTGCTCAACAACAAAATCTTCCGGTTTGTCAACCACCAAATCCTGGCGAATATCTTTTATTGATAATTAGTCCGAGTACCAATAGTCAAAAGCAATTGCGTCGCGCTTTACCGCCTGAACTTAAAACTACAACCTGTAGATATCTTAACGATACAGTCACGCGGATTGGCGGATTTAAAAAGATAGATGATGCCAATCGTTGGGCGAGGTATGTTAATAGTATTGTCGGCTTATCTGCTATTATCACTACTCGACCAACAGCTGTGGCTTCGACTCCCACAGCTAACAATCAGACTCCAACAGCTAATTATAAACCCCAACGTTTAGGAAGTGGTTTCGCTGTCTTGGTTGATTATTTTAATCGGCCGGAACTAGCCAATCAAGTTAAGCAAGTGGTAGGAGGTGACGTGGGTTTTGTTGCCTACGGACAACGCCCTTACTTGCTGGCAACTTACACGACTAATCAAAAGGATGCATATAAGATATTGCAGAAGCTCTCGGAAAAAGGTTTTTTTGCTGTAATTGTAGATAGTAGTAAGGTAATGTTATTGCGATCGGTGGTAAATTTACCATCAAATTAAGTTTTTGTTATTTGTTGTTTGATGGTAGTTGATTGGAAGCAACAAACAACCAACAACTAACAACTAACAACAGACTCTTAATTATAAGCATAACTAGCTAACCAAGAAATGGTGATACCCAAAGCCGATCCAGCTATCACCTGAAAGGGTGTATGTCCTAACAATTCCTTAAGGCGATCGCCAGAGAACTCTGGATGTTCGTGAAACAGTTCATCAATCATTTGATTGAGAATGCGAGCTTGCTTGCCAGCAGCCTGACGAACTCCAGCCGCATCATACATGACGATGATCGCAAAAACCGTAGCAAGCGCAAATTCAGCAGACGCCCAACCATGAGTTTGTCCCACACCAGCCGCTAAAGCTGTAACTAAAGCTGAATGGGCACTGGGCATACCTCCAGTGGTGACTAAAACACGCACATTCAGTTTACGATTTTTGACTAGTTCGATGATGAGCTTCAAAGCTTGAGCCATAAAACAAGCTACCAGAGCAACCACTAGCACCTGGTTATCTAAAATATTGCCTATGTCCTGCATGGTATTTTGGTTAGGTTAATAAAAATGAGTAGCGGTTGTTATGTGTGAGGAGGCAATAGATGCAACCCAAAACCAACCTAGTGCAGTGCAGCAGAAATAACTAGATAGTTAAAAATAAGTCAAAAAGCATTGGTGTAAGCATTATATTATTCCCTTGTGCCCTACTCTACGAGAAGCCGAGAGAGGGGGGTCTGCGCAGTCGCACCCTGCCTTAAGCCCTCCGGGTACTCTACCTTGAGCCGCCCACAAGGGGCGTCTACGCCAGTCCCCCATCCTGACGGAGACCGCCTTTGGTGGTGGGCTGGTCTCACCGCGCTGCGCGCGTCTACATGGGGTAAACCACGGCAGGTGTTCATGGGGGAACCCCCTATAAGTGCGCACTGCATCCCCTTTGGAGCGCGCTGTCTCACCAAAGCACTACTTCCCCAACGCACTGGCTTTTCTGCCTTTACTAGTGACTGCGACTGGTAATAAAGTGTGCTAATGCCACTAATGGTTCTGCCTCCTTGCCAAAAGGCTCTAATTCTGCACAAGCTTCCTCGATTAGCTGTTGAGCTTGTTTACGTGATTTTTCAATTCCCCAAAGGCTTGGATAAGTTACTTTCTGTGCTTTTTGGTCTTTGCCTGCACTTTTGCCCAATTGCTCTTGGGTAGCAGTGATATCTAGGATGTCATCAATAATCTGAAATGCCAGCCCAATATTCTTAGCATAGCGAGACAGCCGTTGTAAATCTTCCTCAGATGCCCCTGCTAAAACACCACCACAAACTACACAGGCTTCTAAAAGTGCACCGGTTTTGTGGTTGTGAATAAAATTTAACGTTTCCAAAGAAATATCTGACTTTCCTTCAGATTCTAAATCGAGTACTTGACCACCAACCAAGCCAGCAGCTCCCACTGCACGTCCCAGATGGGCAACAACTCGCAATACTCGTTCTGTTGGCACATCTTTGGTATTAAGGGCTACATATTCAAAAGCATAGGCTAATAAGCCATCCCCAGCCAAAATTGCGACATCTTCACCATAGACTTTGTGGTTCGTCAGCTTACCACGACGATAATCATCATTATCCATCGCAGGCAAGTCATCGTGAATCAAAGACATGGTGTGGATCATCTCCAAAGCACAGCCAGTTGGCATTGCCATGGCGATGGTGCCGCCGGTCATTTCACAAGTAGCCAAGCAAATTATGGGACGCAGACGCTTGCCTCCAGCTAAGAGCGAGTAGCGCATTGCTTCGTAAATCTTTTCTGGATAACGCACGGGAATAGCCTGCTCCAAGGCTGCTTCACAAAGCTTTTGTCGTTCTTTTAAATAGCTGATCAGGTCAAAAGTTGTTTTTTCTGGAGTTTGTTTCAGGTTATCCGCTGCTACCATCCTTGATTTCCTTAAATTTATGTTATTTACGTAACAATTTTAAAGGTCTTTGGAACTGAAAAAATCATGAACGATGAATGATGAATGATGAACGATGATTTACAACAATTCATAATTCATAATTTCTTTTGCGATTCATCCCCACATCTACCACAACAGCGCCTGTTTTAATCATTTGGGATGTAATTAGTTTTGAATGATCTACTGCTTTGGCGATCGCAGGAGCTAGCAGCGATCGCGAATATGTTCCTGTTACTGTTGAATCAGCTTCCAGCAGTAAGGCTTTACCATTGAGTCGCTTGGCAGTTTTTGTTTCCATCAAATTCACAGAAGTATACTAGCCTTGGTGTTGCTGCCTGATGCCGTAGCCTTTTTGAGGAGCATTCACCATATCCTATCTTCTCAGATTGGTTGCTTCAGTTGAGAGTGTATTTTTAGTTGCCCAGAACATAGTTATAAATGGGTTATAAATAGACCACTTGCAAAACAAAAAATACTTTTGCACTTTTGTAGGGGAAGGGCAAAGGCTAAAGGGGCAAGGTATTTTTCCTTTCTTTTCCCCTTACCCTTTACCCCTTTCCCCACCGAAGGCTTTCCCCCGACAACTTCTACGAAGTCTAATCGGAACCGATCCATTTTCAATTGCGACAAGCCAACCACTGATGCCAAAATTCTCTTAAAGTGTATCTATTATGCTACAGGTGAAAAAAATCTACCGTGTTTTTCCAGTGATGCACATGGGATTGACCTGTGTGTTGATGGCAGGATTAGTCAGTTGCAGTAACTTTAGTTTTTCGGGAATGAATGCGATTGGTGCAAATATTACTCCAATTCAGGAACTGCGATCGCAGCCAGACAGCAATACAACAGTATATATCCAAGGTAAGGTCGAAAAAAAAGCTCCTCTGCTCAAGCGCCAAGCTTATCTCATCAATGACGAAACTGGGCAAATATGGGCGATCGCCAATCAAACTAATTTGCAAGTCGGAGACCAAATAGTAATTAAGGGTAAAATTCGCTACCGCAGTATTCCTTTGGCTGGTAAAGAGTATGGGGAAGTATATCTAGAAGAAGAGTAATAATGAGAACGTAAAACTCCCTCATCATAGTTTATGAACAAGCAACCGGTGCATGTAGCGATCGCTATTCTCTACCAAGAAAACAAGTTTCTACTACAATTGCGGGACAATAACCCTAATATTCCTTACCCCGGTCACTGGGCGTTTTTTGGCGGACACATCGAACCCGGTGAGACTCCAGATGTAGCGGTAAAGCGAGAGATTTTAGAAGAAATTGGCTATAGTTTGCCACCAACAGTTTCTAAGTTTGGCTGTTATGGCGATGATAAGGTAGTACGTCACGTCTTCCATGCACCGCTGTTGGTGGAATTAAATCAACTGGTTCTCAACGAAGGTTGGGATCTGGGCTTGGTAACATCAGAAGACATTCGCTTAGGTGCGAGTTACTCAGCAGTAGCAGGCGAAGTCCGACCTTTGGGGCCAGTGCATCAGCGAATTTTGCTAGATTTTATGGAGAAGGGAATGGCAAATGGGGGAATTCTGGAGTGGGGGATGGGGAGATAGGGAATTGGGAATTGGGAATTGGGCATTGGGAATTGAAGTACTAATTTTTCCTATGCCCATTGCCCATTGCCCCTTGCCCACTAACTACTAACCACCAACCACTAACCACTAACAATCAACAACTAACAAATTCCTATCCCCGAATGATGATGGAATCAGCAAACAAACTGCCCAGATGGTTAACTTTAGCCTTAGCATTTCCCCTTACCATCCTCAATGGTTGGGTATTGCTTCAGGTAATTAATTATTTTCAACCTTTGGTAAGCATTTTTGTTGCCGCCGTCCTCTTAGCTTTTATTCTGGATTATCCCATCCGCTTTTTCCAGAAACAAGGCGTGCAACGTAACGTAGCTATTTCGGGAGTCTTGTTGTTAGCTGTATTAATATTGGCAGCTGTAGGTATCACCTTAGTACCGCTAATCATCCAACAACTCAATGAACTGGCTAACATTTTGCCCACATGGATTGATTCTGGCAGACAACAATTGCAAGCGTTCCAAAATTGGGCAACCACAGAACAGTTACCAGTTCATTTAAGTGGCTTAATACCTCAACTTCTCGATAGAATATCCAACCAAATTCAAAATTTCACCGGTCGGATACTAACTCTAGCTCTAGATACCATCGGTAGTCTAGTCAATGTCTTGCTGACAGTAGTGCTGACTTTCTACTTAGTTTTTAACGGAGAACGTCTCTGGGATGGTATGTTTCTGTGGTTGCCATCGCGTGTCGGATCACAAGTGCGCCAGTCATTGCAGGAAGATTTTCAAAATTATTTTATTGGTCAGGTGACATTGGCTACTATCCTGGCATCAGGAATTACACTAGCGTTTTTAGCGTTGCGGGTTCCTTTAAGCCTACTGTTTGGGCTAGTGATTGGTTTTTTTGCTTTGTTTCCCTTTGGTACGGGAATTGGTATCAGTATTGTGAGCTCGTTAGTGGCATTAAATAATTTTTGGTTGGGAGTAGAGGTTTTAGTTGTAGCGGTGGCGATCGACCAATTTAATTATAATTTTGTGGCTCCTCGTATTCTTAGTAATTTAACTGGTTTAAATCCCGTTTGGGTAGTGATTTCATTATTAATAGGGGCAAAATTGGGAGGATTACTAGGGCTATTAGTTGCTATACCTTTGGCGAGTTTTATTAAAAGTGTTGGCGATAATTGGCGTGAGGGGAGATTTAGTGAAGCACCTGAGGAGGAGAAGCAACAAGATAATATCAAGCTTGAAAAAAGCCAAATGTTATCGTAGAGCAATAATAGAATATACGAGTAGAGACGCGAAATTACCCTGCGGGAACGCCTGTGGCGTACGCGTCTCTACAAAGGATTGTGGGCTTATCACCAAGCGTATTGCTTTATATTCCCACTGCGATGCTCCGAAGGAGCGGTCTTTGACCATCGCAACTATTAGGTAATATCCCAATTACCAATTACCAATCACCAATTACCGACACAGGCGGATAATATAAGTGTTCAAGCGGACATGATAGGAGAGTGTCAAACTTCAGTACCTATTGCCAACCGCACTCCCCAAAATAATATTAAAGTTGCGATCGCCAACCAGTCACGTTTTTTGAGCCGTAAATCGTGCCACCTGACCTGATGTTCGCTAGGGCTGGTAAAACCCCGCACCATCATTGCATTTGCCATTTGTTCTGCCCTTAATAGCAGATTTTCTAATAGTCTCTCTGCTACTAGCAGCCAAACTTTAACTGCTCCTTTGAATCCTAACTTTTTCCAATTAATTGCTCTCGTCATAATCGAGCGAATTAAATTCTGTACTTCTTCTAAAACTAAAGGTATAAACCGCAAAGATAAAGTCAAAGTTAGTGTAAGTTCGGTGACAGGTAATTTAAACCTTCGCAAAGGTTGCATTAAGCTTTCGATCCCGGCTGTAATTTCTTCAGGTGCGGTTGTGAGCAGATATAAGTTAGTGCTGTAAATAACAGTAAATAATATCGTACTCAAACTGATCGCTAAATCTAGCGAACGGCGAGTAACTTTGACTGCCCCTTTTTCAAATAGTACGTAACTGTAGTTTTGTTGGTTTTTTGCTGGTAAAGGTGCAACAGTTTTTGAAGTATTTGGGTTTGATGTTGCTGTTAAGACTGCTTCATTAGCTGGCAATCTGGGTTGATATTTTATACCAAGCCCATCAGGGCTAATAGCGGCGATCGCTAACACAAAAAAGCACAGCATCAACAGCCAGCCCATCTGTTGTTGCCAAACTCGCTTGGGAATTCTGGCGACTAAGGTAGCAATAATCAACAGTACCACTAGCAGCACTCGCCACAAGTTGTTAGCAAAAACGTAGGTTGTCAGAAAACTCATCAACCAGATGAATTTGACTCGTGGATCGAGTTTATGCAACCAAGTTTGGGGTTGTTCTAAGTAAAGACCAATTGGTAGCGATCGCAGTAAATCCATGCTTCAATTTTAGATTTTAGATTTTAGATTTTGGATTATTGAGTTGCTTGTAACTCTCAAGGTTTTTGGTTTTAAATTGGTTTACTCCAATCTAAAATCCAAAATCCAAAATCCAAAATTTTAAACGCGGGCAGCTCTATTAACATTAGCATTTTCCACTTCCCGAGCTTTTTTACTCCGCCACAACAACCGGATAGGAGTACCCTTAAACCCTAGTTGTTGCCGGAATTGTCGCTCGATGTAGCGGCGGTAGTTGTCGTTAAAGCGTTTAGCTTCGTTGACAAATAATGCTATTGTAGGCGGCTGGGTGCTAACTTGCGTACCGTAATAAATTTTGCCCTGTTTTCCACTTCGACTGACTGGCGGCGAATGCCAACGAGTAGCTTCTTCTAAAACTTCGTTAATTACCGATGTGCTTACCCGACGTTTGTGTTCCTCTGCTGCCTGATTTACCAATTCCAAAATCTTTTCTACCCTTTGTCCAGTCAAGGCACTGACAAAGATTGTTTCTGCCCATTCAGTAAAATGCAGTCGTTCTTGCAGATGTTTTTCGTAATCGTAAATCGTGTAAGAGTCTTTTTCGACTGCATCCCATTTATTTACCACAAGAATGCAGGCTCGACCTTCTTCTATCACTCGTCCAGCTAATTTTTGGTCTTGTTCGGTGACACCATCAAGGGCATCTATCACTAATAAAACTACATCAGCGCGGCGAATTGCTTTGAAAGCCCGGTTGATACTAAAGAATTCGGGGCCATATTCCACATTTTTCTTTTTCCGAATTCCCGCTGTATCAATCAAGCGGTAAGTTTGCCCGTTGCGTTCAACAATTGTATCAATAGCATCGCGGGTAGTACCAGAAATTGGGCTAACTATCGCCCTCTCTTCGCCAACAAGAGCATTCAAGAGACTCGATTTCCCAACATTTGGGCGTCCCACAATTGCCACATTAATTTCATGAGTTTCTGGAACTTCTGTTACGGGTGGTAGGTAAGCAATCAGTGCGTCAAGTAATTCTCCTGTACCGCTACCATGAATGGCAGAGATGGGGAAAGGTTCGCTCAATCCTAAGTTCCAGAATTCGGCAGCTTGAATTAAACCTTGTTGTGGAGATTCACATTTATTTACAGCCAACAGCATAGGTACGGGTTGTTGTCGCAACCATGCAGCGATTTCTTCATCAGCTGCGGTTGGGCCTGTGGTACCATCGACTACAAAAATAGCAGCACTGGCTTCTGATAGGGCTGCCATTACCTGTTGGCGAATCAGTGGTAAAAATTCGGTGTCATCATTGAATACTAAACCACCAGTATCGACAACTAAAAATTCGCGATCGCCCCAGAAAGCAGGTAGATAAGTGCGATCGCGCGTTACTCCCGGTTCATCAAAAACAATAGCAGATTGCTCGCCCGCCAAACGATTGACGAGGGTAGATTTGCCCACATTTGGGCGACCAATAATAGCAACAATAGGAAGTTTCATCACTAGATGCAGAATACTGCAAATCTTTATTGTAGCGATTTGAGCTTACACTATTGTTTGCCTGCGAATAAAAGGTACTGGGGATTGGGTATCAGGGATCGGGGATTGGGAATTGGGAATTGGTTTTCTTACCTATGCCCGATGCCCATTGCCCATTGCCCATTGCCCATTGCCCATTGCCCCAGTCCCTATTCCCCAGTCCCTTGTGTGCATCTGTGGTCGTAATTCAACTACCTCTTACTTTCTGCCTCACCTTGTGCCAGATTAACCCAGCCACAATCAACCCCAAACCCACTTGCCAGATTGAGGACTCTACCCAGAAAGCCAAAAATAAACAAGATAAATATTTTTAATCTCCTCCTTTTGATTGCACCATTGATAAAAAAACTATTTAATATTTCCATTATTCAGGATTTAAGTTAAATCGAGGTAATGCCTCTCAAAGTCAAGCAATACATGCACGAGCAAACATGGGAAACAGAGAAATTATTAGTAAGTTAAGAGTGACTTTTGGAGCTAAACTTCGCTCTATAAATGCTGGTATTTTGTCTCGCTGGATTTTATATTTTAAAAGTCAACCACTAGCGGTTAGCCAAAAATCAGCAATGGTGTTTTCTCCCCACCAAGATGATGAAACTCTAGGCTGTGGTGGTACGATCGCCCTCAAACGGTCACAAGGAGTGCCTGTACAGGTGGTCTTTCTGACTGATGGACGCTATGGCAGACCTGAGTGGATTCAACCAGAAAGAATTACAGATATTCGCCAGCAAGAGGCTGTAGACGCCTTACAAATTTTGGGAGTTGCCAATTCAGAAATTCACTTTCTCAATCAAATAGATAACTCTTTGCAAAATCTGCCTAATGACCAACGCCAAGATTTAGTGACTCGGTTAGCTCAACACCTACAGTCTTTTATGCCAGAAGAGGTTTATGTTCCCCATAAAAAAGACTTTCACGACGATCATGAGGCTACTTACAAGTTGGTTCAGGAGGCGATCGCCCTATCGGGAATCCAGACCGAACTATTACAATATCCTATTTGGATGTTTTGGCAAAATCCACTGTCTTTTAGTCTCAAGTTTGAGGATGTAGCTGATGCTCGCCGATTAGCAATCTCTGCTGTTATAGATAGAAAAAAACGAGCGATTGAAACCTACCGTTCTCAACATCCTGGCTTACCTAGTGGTTTTCTAGAGCGTTTCTTTTTGCCCTATGAGATTTTTTTTAAGGATTGAATAAGAGTCAAGAGTTAACTATAAAATCCCCGACTTCCTCACCAGAAGTCGGGTATCTGTCTTTTTTTGGCTGGTGCGATCGCTTGAGAAGTATCCTAAGCTTCGACTTTTACACCTCTCCAAAAGGCAACATAACCCTCTATCTGCTTCGCCTTTTCTTTTGCACTGGGATAGTACCAAGCAGCGTCTTTGTTGGTTTGTCCATCTACTTCGATACTGTAGTAACTAGCAACACCTTTCCAAGGGCAAGTGGTGTGAGTGTCACTTTCCTTGAAGTACTGTTTGTTAATTGCATCAGGGGGAAAGTAATGATTACCTTCCACGACAACAGTATTGTCGCTTTCGGCTAAGACAGCACCATTCCAAGTTGCTTTCGGCATAACTAAGAGAATGTGAATAAACGTTACAAGTAATATTTTGACACTTCTGCGGTTTCAATACCTTGGGGCTTTAATGGTATGTGTGACAATTGAAAAGGAAGCTAAGTCAGCACTGCAACAGACAGACCGCAAAAAAGCAATTGCAGCCTTAGTGCAACTGCTACAGTCAGATGATGTGCCTGTCCACATCTGTTGGCAGGTAGAAAAAAGTTTAGTGAAAATAGGCACAGGCAATGAAATGGCGATCGCCGCCTTAGTGCAACTACTGCAATCAAATCATGTGGATGACTACACCCGTAGGCAGGTAGCATCTAGCTTAGGGAAAATCGACCCTGGCAATGAAAAAGCGATCGCCGCCTTAGTGCAACTACTGCAATCAAATCATGTGGATGACTACACCCTTGAGCGGGCAGCATCGAGCTTAGAGAAAATCATCCGAGATAATAACCATCGGTTTGCGTTAGTCAAAGCCTTAAGAGGTTATTGGCGATTAAATGAAGATTGCTACGATGTCATCTGGAAATGCTCTCAGAATATGCCTTACCCTGATTTCTATCAAGCTTGGCATCAACATAATTTTGCGACTCGTACAATGCAAAGCTTAAAGAAAATCCTCTTCACAAGAATAATTTGAGTACTTTTGCAGCAGCGACGTTACAAATTAAGTTTTCGTGGCAACTTCGTATTATCCATTCGTTACGAACACACAAGCGGACGTTACAAATGAAGTTGTTGTCGTAACGACAGCTTATTCGTTTATGGCAAACGCTTATGTTGTTGTTACCACCGCTTAAGCAAAACTTATGAATAAAGTTAGTGTCGTAACGACAGCTTGTCCATTTGTGGCAAATGCTTATGCTTTTGTTACCAACATTTAAGCAAAACTTATCAATCTAGAAACTGTCGTCACAAATGCTTGAATGTTAGTTACAACAGCTTGTTTATTTGTGGCAAATGCTTATGTCTTAGTTACCAACGCTTAAACAAAATCTATAAATCGCATTAAATACCAGAAGCTGAAACCATCGGTGCATTATGCCAAAGGCTAACATACCCTTGATTTTTCCTTCTCATGCCTAAATCCTATACTATATAACAGCAAAATTCACCTTCACGACAATGAAAGCAATTGAAGTTAAGGGAACTGTCGATGAATTCGGTCAACTTTCTTTAGACGAACCGCTGACTTTGGCAAAACACAGCCGCGTTCGAGTCATCGTACTCATAGCGGAAGAGAATGAAGAGGATGAGGAAATTGTCGAGTCTGCAAGCGAAAGTTTTCGTCAGGGTTGGCACGATGCTATGAGTGGAAATACTGTGCCTATCTCTCAACTGTGGGAAGGGATTGATGCAGAGTGAACCACCCTTAATTCAGGTCGAAGCAACTGCCAAATTTCAACGCAATTTGCGTCTTTTGGCAAAGAAGTATCGCAGCATTCGTAATGATATTCAACCAATTATTGAACAACTGCAATTAGGAGAATTACCAGGAGACCAAATACCTGGAATTGGATATACAATTTTTAAGCTACGGGTCAAAAATAGTGATATTCAAAAGGGCAAAAGTGGTGGATATCGAGTAATTTACTATGTGAAATACGATCGCGACTTCCTGCCGAGAGATTGTTAAAATCCTGATATCTTCATAACTACCCATGCAGAAAGCCCCAAAAAAGCGATCGCCATGTCTCAGTATCCCAATTTAGAAGCAGCGCTGAAATATCACTTCGGTTACGATAACTTTCGCCCCGGACAGCGGCAAGTGATCGAAAATGCGCTTTCTAATCGGGACTCACTGATTGTCATGCCCACCGGTGGGGGCAAGTCGCTGTGCTTTCAACTACCAGCACTGATCAAAAAAGGTTTAACAGTGGTGGTATCGCCTTTGATAGCCTTAATGCAAGATCAAGTAGAAGCACTGCGAAAAAATGGGATTGCGGCAACATTTCTCAATAGCAGTCTCAACTCTTATCAAACGCGATCGCGCGAACAATACATCATCCAAGGTAAAGTTAAACTACTCTACGTCGCCCCAGAACGTCTTGTCAGTGACAGATTTCTGCCATTTCTAGATTTAGTACATCACCAAGTTGGTATTTCTGCCTTTGCCATTGATGAAGCACACTGCGTTTCTGAGTGGGGACACGACTTTCGTCCAGAGTATCGCCAGTTGATATTACTGCGAAAACGTTACCCTGATGTTCCAACTTGGGCACTCACTGCCACCGCTACAGATCGCGTTCGTAGTGATATCATCCAACAACTGGGGCTAAAAGAACCCAGCATTCACATCGCCAGCTTCAACCGCCAAAATCTTTACTACGAAGTCCGCCCCAAAAAAAAGAATGCCTACGCAGAACTTCTAGAACTCATCCGCGAAACCCCAGGTTCTGGAATTGTTTATTGCTTGACACGCAAAAAAGTTGATGAAATTACCTTTAAACTACAACATGACAAAGTTTCCGCACTACCCTATCATGCAGGTTTAACAGACGAAGAACGCACTCAAAATCAAACTCGGTTTATTCGCGATGATGTGCGGGTGATGGTAGCAACTATCGCCTTTGGTATGGGCATTAATAAACCGGATGTGCGCTTTGTCATTCACTCTGACATACCCCGTAACTTAGAGAGTTACTATCAAGAATCAGGCAGGGCAGGCAGAGATGGAGAACCTTCGCGCTGTACACTTTTCTACAGCTATGGTGATGTCAAAATCATAGAGTATCTGATCAATCAAAAAAGCGATTCCCAAGAACAATTGATTGCCAAACAACAGCTGCGGCAGATGATAGACTACGCTGAAGGTACAGACTGCCGCCGCACAATTCAACTAAGTTACTTTGGGGAACGCTTTACAGGTAATTGTGGCAATTGTGATAACTGCCGCTATCCCAAACCAGTGCAAGACTGGACATTGGAAGCAATGAAATTTTTATCTTGTGTGGCACGCTGTAAAGAAAAATTTGGCATGGGCCATATTATTGATGTGTTGCGAGGAGCAAAAACTCAGAAAATTACCCAATACGAACACGACAAACTATCTACCTACGGTATTGGTAAAGATAAAAGTGCAGATGAGTGGCGGATGCTGGGACGTTCCCTGTTGCATCAAGGTTTGCTAGAACAAAGTACCGATGGTTACGCAGTTTTGAAATTGAACGCCCTGAGTTGGGAAATCATGCGGCGACAGCGCACCGTTTCTGTTGCTGTTTCCGTAGCACAAAAGATTACTTGGAACGAAGGAACCACCCAAGCAGCAGAGGCAGAATTGCTATTGCAGAGGTTGCGTTTTCTTCGGAAAAAACTTGCTGACGAACAGTCTGTACCACCTTACATGATCTTTGCCGATTCTACTCTCAAATTAATGGCTCAAGTCAAACCCCAAACGAAAGACGAATTCGCCAAACTTTCCGGCGTTGGTAGTCACAAACTCGCTCAATATGGTGAAAAATTTATTGCCGAAATTCGTGCTTACTGCCAAGAATTAGGTTTGCAAGAGCAAAAAACTAATCCTACTTCTTTTGTTAGTTTTCCTTCAAATACAGAATTACAAACTTTAGAGTTATATCAACAAGGCTTGAGCATCTCAGAAATTGCCAAAAAACGTAACCTGAGTCCGAAAACGATTACCGGTCATATTGCCAATTTAATTGAGAAGAATCAACTTGGAGATTTAAATCAGTTAGTGCCTGTAGAGAAGCAGCAAAAAATATTGCAAGTATTAAACACCCTTGGGGATGTTGCTCTTACCCCTATCAAAGAATATCTTGGTGATAGTTACAGCTTTGAAGAAATTCTGTTTGTCAGGAGTAAATGGCGACAGCAGAGTCGCAATTGATATCAAAGTCTATCCTAGAGTAGGCACGCTAGCTCAACATTCTCTTGGTGTCTTTGTGTCTTAGTGTTTCAGTATTTTCAAGATAGATATCAGAAAACGTATCCACAGAAGTAATTTTGGCGATCGCGGTTGTGTCCCTACTCTTTTGACCCTGCAAAATACAATTGTGCAATCAAAGATAGTACTTCCCTCACCCCGCCTGTCGGCACCCCTCTCCCAATTTGGAACAGGGGAGGGGGAGAGGGCACGAATTGCTATATCTGAACACAACTTGGTATGAAATCGTTAGAATGAGATTAGTATCAAATCCAAATTCATCAGCCCTTGTTACCTAGCGATTGGAACTAGGAGCATAGGTTTTGTAACGTCTGCATATGCAGGCTTGAGAAAGCATGGATATTTCAACTGGATTTGATATCACCTACACATTCAGAGTAGTTAAAAAGCCAAAAATTAAGGCTAAACTCTGATGGCTACTAGCGCTAGTAGTCAATATTTTGCTTATGAATCGGGAATAAAGATAACCTTTGGTTTTCGCCAAATGAGAAAGTCGGGAATATGACAATTTATGTCCTATTCTCCGCTCCATATATCCCATTTCTGCTCACACATTGATAACCAATTTTCAAATCACTGCTTATGAATCGTCTCACAAATTTGTTTCAGAACAGAGCTATTTTGTGGATCGGTGTTTTTTTGGTGCTTGTTGCTTACTGGGCAATAGTTAACCTAGCAATGTAATATCAAGTCCGGCTAATTCATGTTCATTAAAAACCCTCACCCCCCTCTCCCAAATTGAGAGAGGGGTGAGGGTAGATATAATGTTTGTTCGGCTTCGCGTTTGGGTCAAAGCGATCTAGGTGTGAATCGTAACCGCGTAGAGACAATTAGAACAAAGTTAAACCAGATACAACAAAACCACCGTTAGCTAGAGGAAAAGCGACGGCTGGCGCTTTAGGATAATAAGAGTTGTATCTCATGAAGTGGCTGGCCATGAGTCAAACAGTAATTCCACCCATACTCCAACCCATAACTGTTCCACCAATGGATCGGTTTAACCAGGAGTTAATTGAAAACCTCCATCCGCCGAATTGGGTTAACCCTGAACCTGCTCCTTGTTATAATTTGGTGATTATTGGTGCGGGTACTGCTGGATTAGTGACGGCAGCTGGTGCAGCTTTGTTAGGTGCAAAAGTGGCTTTGGTGGAAAAGCACCTGATGGGCGGTGATTGCACAAATGTGGGTTGTGTACCGTCGAAAACGATGATTCGTTCGGCGCGTGTGGTTGCAGATGTGAAGTATGCCGGAAAATTTGGTATTGGCACTCCTCACTACATTAATATTGATTTTCCGGCAGTGATGGAAAGACTGCGAAGGATACGGGCAGAAATTAGCCCCCATTATTCTGCTAAGCGGTTTCAGCAGGAGTTTGGAGTAGATGTATTTTTTGGCAAGGCACATTTTTCTAGCCTTGATACGGTAGAAGTTGCACAGAAAACTTTGCGATTTAAAAAGGCAGTAATTGCCACTGGTTCGCGTCCCAAACAACTACCGATTGAGGGATTAGAAGCAGCTAAATATCTTACTAATGAAACAGTATTTTCTCTGACACAACAACCGAAGCGACTTGCTGTCATCGGTGGAGGTTACATCGGTTGTGAATTAGCTCAAACCTTTCGCCGCTTAGGCTCAGAGGTGATCTTGCTGCAAAAAGGTTCCCATTTACTGAGTCGGGAAGATGCTGATGCGGCGGCAATCATCCAAAAAACTTTTGTGCGAGAGGGTATTCAGTTAATTCTGGGGTCGAACGTTCACCGCGTTGAACGTGAGGATGCAGACAAGGTTATTTACTACGAGGTGAATGGACAAGAGAACAAGCTGAAGGTGGATGAAATTTTGGTTGCGGTAGGGCGATCGCCTAATGTTGAAGATTTAAATCTAGAAACTGTAGGTGTTAAATGTGACCAAGACAAGGGGATAATTATCAACGATTACCTACAAACAACTAACCCACGTATATATGCAGTCGGGGATGTCTGCATGAAATGGAAATATACCCATGCAGCTGATGCGGCGGCGCGAATTGTCATCCAGAATGCCCTATTTTCGATTTTGGGACTGGGAAGAAAAAAACTAAGTTCGCTGATTATGCCTTGGTGTACCTATACCGATCCAGAGGTTGCCCATGTGGGTATGTATCCTCAACAAGCGAAAGAAAAAGGAATTGAAATTGATACCTTTTATATTCCTCTGAATGAAGTGGATCGGGCAAGAATTGATGGTGAAGCAGAAGGTTTTGTCAAGATCCATGTCAAAAAGGGAACTGACAAGATTCTCGGAGCAACTATTGTAGGGCGTCACGCCGGAGAGATGATTAACGAAATTACCTTGGCGATGACAAATAAATTGGGATTAGGGGCGATCGCCAAAACAATTCACCCTTATCCCACCCAGTCAGAAGCGATTCGCAAAGCAGCCGATGCTTATAATCGCACTCGTTTAACTCCCTTAGTGAAGAAAGTAACCTCTACCTGGTTGGCATTGAGACGTTAAATGTTTGTTGTTTGTTGTTTGTTGTTTGTTGTTTGGATTTAGAACCAACAACCACCAACCACCAACCACCAACAACTAAGATTTACCTGACGGAAACGCAGGATAGCACTAGTCATTTCGTCTACTTCTTCAAAGCGCTTTTCGCCGTTATTAGCACAGAAAGCAACAACTTCTGTTGGTTCGTCTTGGAACAGGTAACGAGTAGCATTAATAATGATTATAAATAAAACAATAACAAGACTAAGAATCCAAAAGGCAGTTGTAATTTGATTGTCCATAATGATGATTGGGTAAGAGTAATTTAAACATGGAGTTAGGAATTAATCATAAAGTATTGCACTCGCTGCCACACTTTTTTTAATAAATCTGGTTTTTCTGCATCAAACCATTCAATTTGTGGATAGGCGCGAAACCAGGTGCGTTGACGTTTGGCAAATTGCCGCGTGTGTAAAACTGTTAATTCTTTGGCTTGATCTAAAGAGATATCCCCAGCCAAATACTGTTTTATTTCTTGATATCCCAATGTATTTAGTAAAGGCAAGTCAGCACCATATTTATGGCAAAGATATTCCACCTCAGCTACCAAACCATCTGCGATCATCTGTTCAGTTCGCTGGGTAATGCGATGGGTGAGGTGAGTAGAATCACAATCTAAACCAATCTGCAAAATGGGATAGTTAGGGGGGTTTTCTCCTTGTTGCTCAGAAATCGGACGACCAGTGACGTAAAATACCTCTAATGCTCTTAAAGTCCGCACTGGATCGTTAGGGTGAATCTTTGCTGCTGCAACCGGATCAACTTGTTGTAGCATGGCGTAAAGTTGCATCTGACCAAGTGCTTCGAGTTGCGATCGCAATTCCTGTTGCGGTGCTACTCTGGGAATTTTCATACCCTGCACAATTGAGCGAATGTATAAGCCAGTACCACCCACGAGGAGGAGGGGAGGAGTGGGAGAGTGGGAGAAGTCCCCGTGTCTTGCTATTAGGGCTTGTGCTTGGTCTTGGTAATCTGCTACCGTCATGGTTTCTGTGGGATTGCATATATCTATCAAATAGTGCGGTACTAATTTTTGTTCAGCTGGGCTTGGTTTTGCTGTACCGATATCAAATTCCCTGTATACTTGACGGGAGTCTGCGCTCAGAATTACAGTACGTAATCGCATTGCTAATGCCAATGCTAAACCCGACTTACCTGTTGCCGTTGCACCACAAATCACAATTAATTTAGTCATTAGTCAAGAGTCAAGAGTCAAGTTTTAATGGTAGTCGCTATTTCCCCACCTCCCCCGCTCCTCTTCTAACCAGGGGACTGCAACCCCTATTTGAATTTCTCATCAAATTGCCCTACAGTCGCCTATAAGGCTTTTGTGTTAGAATTTTTGAGTGTTTTGGACTTTTTCGCTTTTTGGCGAATTTCACCCCCACTTATCAGGAGAATTTTCATGACGAGCAGTTACAGTGCCGAACAGATTCAAGTTCTGGAAGGTCTGGAACCCGTCCGCAAACGACCGGGGATGTATATTGGTTCCACTGGTCCGCGAGGACTTCACCATTTGGTGTACGAGGTGGTGGACAACTCGATTGATGAGGCTTTGGCGGGGCACTGCACCCATGTGGAGGTGGATCTGGAAGCCGATGGTTCTGTTACTGTAACAGATGATGGCCGAGGTATACCGACCGATATTCACCCGCAAACAGGAAAATCGGCATTGGAAACTGTGATGACCGTATTGCATGCCGGGGGTAAATTTGGTGGTGGCGGCTACAAAGTTTCTGGAGGACTGCACGGGGTTGGTATTTCCGTTGTCAACGCCTTATCTGAAAGAGTAGATGTGACGGTTTGGCGAGATAAAAAGGTTCATACTCAGCGTTACGAACGGGGTATTCCTGTTACCGAATTGCAAGTTAAGCCTTATAAAGAAAACCGCACTGGCACTTCTGTCAGTTTTAAACCAGATCCCCAAATCTTCACTACTGGCACTGAGTTTGACTACACTACTTTAGCAAGTCGTCTGCGGGAGTTGGCGTATCTAAATGCAGGTGTCAAAATTACCTTTACAGACCATCGCTTGGAATTACTCAAAAGCGATCAGCCGAAGGTAGAAACCTATGAGTACAAAGGTGGTATTCGCGAATACATCGCCTACATAAACGCCGACAAGCAGCCACTGCATGAAGAAGTCATTTTCGTGCAGGGAGAACGCAATAACGTTCAAGTGGAAGTCGCATTGCAGTGGTGTACTGATGCCTATACAGATAATGTTTTGGGCTTTGCTAATAATATTCGTACCGTTGATGGCGGTACACATTTAGAAGGTTTGAAGGCGGTTCTGACTCGGACGCTAAATGCGATCGCCCGCAAGCGTAATAAACTCAAAGACAGTGAACCTAACCTCAGCGGCGAACACGTCCGCGAAGGTTTGACAGGAGTAATTTCTGTCAAAGTTCCAGATCCAGAATTTGAAGGGCAAACGAAAACCAAACTCGGTAACACAGAAGTTCGAGGTATTGTCGATTCTTTGGTGGGAGAAACTCTCACCGAATACCTAGAATTTCGCCCCAGTGTAGCCGATGCAGTTTTAGATAAAGCCATTCAAGCTTTCAAAGCAGCAGAAGCAGCCCGTCATGCGCGGGAATTGGTGCGCCGCAAGTCGGTGTTGGAATCTTCGCCATTGCCTGGTAAATTGGCAGATTGCAGTACCCGCGATCCGAAAGAATCGGAAATTTACCTTGTAGAAGGCGACTCGGCAGGCGGAAGTGCTAAACAAGGACGCGATCGCCGGTTCCAAGCTATTCTTCCCCTACGCGGTAAAATCCTCAACATTGAAAAAACCGACGACGCCAAAATTTATAAAAATAATGAAATTCAGTCGTTAATTACCGCCCTTGGTTTAGGTGTCAAGGGAGAGGAATTCGATGAATCCCAACTGCGCTATCACCGTATAGTCATTATGACTGACGCTGACGTAGATGGCGCGCATATCCGCACACTGTTGTTGACCTTCTTCTATCGTTATCAACGGGCGCTCATAGAACAGGGCTACATCTATATCGCTTGCCCGCCATTATATAAAATAGAGCGGGGACGCAATCACTACTATTGTTATAGCGATCGCGAAAAAGACCAAATCATTAGTCAGTTTCCCGACAACGCTAACTATACGATCCAACGCTTCAAAGGTTTGGGTGAAATGATGCCCCAACAACTCTGGGATACCACCATGAACCCAGAAAGCCGCACCCTCAAACAAGTGGAAATTGAGGATGCAGCCGAAGCCGATCGCATTTTCACGATTTTAATGGGCGATCGCGTCGCACCCCGTCGTGAATTTATTGAAACCTATGGTTCTAAACTCGACCTCACCGATCTAGATATCTAAATTAGACAGGTCTGAGAATAGAGGTAGGCAACATTTGCAGATATGTGTCTTGATAAGTAGCCATCATGAACTGCGTACACCAGAATGAATGAAAAACCTCGCCCTGTCCTATCGGACACCCCTCTCATTGCTAAGAGAGGGGAAGGGGTGAGGTTTATTTTCAAGATAGTCAATCACGGTAAAATCCCACAACCAAAAATGAAAATCTCCTTCCCCTATACCCTTTACACCCTTACACCCCTAAATCCATTTTCAAGCTAGTGAGAATAAAATATCTTTAAAGTTGGGCATTGGACATCGGTAGAAAAGCAGTTTACACTTTTTTACATAGCTCATTTTATTCGTGCCTACTTAGCAAAAACTTTCTGACAGTCAAGACCTGACCATAAACCTTGCCCAGAGATTGAACCATTGGGACAACTCCTAAAATACGTAAATCCCTGCTCAAAATCCTGAGTAGGGATTCGCACTTTGAACTTTCAGGTCTCTCAAAGTATTTTTGTAAAATTTCCAGACAAAAATTCAACATTATCTGACAAACAGTAGTTGCAGAATATGTTTACGATTTCTTATGAATAGACAAAGATAACTTTACAAAAATTTAAGTATTATATGTAACAATACATGCGTATATTTAAGCTATGCGTATACTCGCAAACTAGTGTTATATTTTACTCTTTATTTAAAACAGTAAATAAATGTAGCCCAAGCAAAGTCTCACAATAAATAGTTATTTTTAATAGATTTTGCATAGTATTTATATCTATATTGAGACTGCGGGAACCGATGCAATTATTAATACAAATTTTAAAATTACCAACAACGATAATTAATGGGAAATTCAGGTTATGGTAAGTAACTTAAAAAGCTAAGTATCTCTGTCAGCAGTAGACGATATTGTCATTTGCATCATTTTTTTGTTTTTTTGTCAAGGCTATTGCTAGTCTATGCCTGACTATGAGTGGAGGCAATGCTTTGGGCTGTATTTAAGTGACAGGATTTTGATTGTTGTCTCCAATCTTTCTACTTTGGCTTTGCCGACTAGCGAAGGCGATCGCCTGTTATCAAGCTAGACCCCCACGGGCAATAGCCGACAACTAGGCAATGAAAATCCCTTCCCCTTTCCCCCTTACCCGAACCGTATTGCCATAGCAACCTTTGCCAAGACTACTTATACTTAAACGTTTATTTGCGTGCTGATTGCAATCGTCCAAACCACTAGTCTTCTATTAAACTTATTTATCTAACTCCTGGGCTAATGTAGTGTATATTTTACATTCTTCCTATGCAATTTTGCTCTCAGTAAGTTAATATCGGAGGTCTTGGCTGTCAAATCCTTTTTGAATTGATTAAAATATCGGTGTATACAATAAAAAGAGTTTGTCAAGTTGCAAAGGGTTGAATTTTGAGCAGTGCGCTAGCTTGTGATTAAGACCGTATTAGCTATATCTAGAAATTTTCGGCCTTCTGGCTGATTCTGCCAAAGCCTCAACTCCTCAGTTCAGGAAATTGGCTTTTTGTCGGTCGAGTGTCTTCATAGAAGCGCCACGACTCCTAAAATTGGGAAATATAGTGTCTGTAGCACCTCTATTCAAAAACTATGAGAGCAACAACAGCTAAAAGACAAATGTAAATCCCAAGTCAGTAATTTATAAAGGAAATGTAAAAATGAATGCACTTTAGCTTGCCACTGGAGTTAACATAAAGTGTGCTGTTTCCAGGAATGTTGTAGATAACACATTGAGTCTGATACAGGTGGGTTTACCTAATTTTTAAGGTAATGATAATGCTACGAAAATTCCAAAAAGTTTTGGAGAAAATTCATGGGTATTAGTGTCATTTTCAACTTCTTTTTGGTACAACAGGCTTTACATTCCTTGGCTTTACCTTACTTTATTAGTTCATGGATACCACACAAAGACAGTGCAAATTCTGTGAAACAGGCTACAATCGGAACAGCATTTACAAAAAAATCTTCCAACAGTCATATTCTTTTGTATGGAGTGGTAAATTTTTTTTAGCAAGATGAGTCTTTTTTAGACCAATCAGTAAACAATTGTGTTGCCCTGTGACACAAATAGCGTTTACTTAAAGATAAGGAATTTGCCTTCGAGGATACTACTGTGGCAGAAGAAAACACAGAATTTAGACCTTCAGACTTTAACTGGGGATCAACACCAGTATCCTCCCGAAAATGGGTAAAACTTCCAAAAAATATCTTAGCTAAATTAGCTAAAGACCCTCTAAACGAGAATGCAAATAGCTCACTAAACAAGAGCGGCATAACATTTTTGAGTAATTGATTCTGCAAGGAGCATGAGGAACGCGGCATGAACCAGGCTAACAACGTACTCGATACCATTGATTATCAGCCTGACCTAGAAATTGAAATTAATCAGCCTGACCTTGAGTTAGAAGAACTCTTAATGGAAGATGAAGAGGACTTACTGATCAACGATGAAGGCGAACTCGATGAAGAATTTTTAGAACCTCAGTCTGATGAGGACGACGCAAAGTCTGGAAAAGCCGCAAAATCGCGTCGTCGGTCTCAAACGAAGAAAAAGCATTACACCGAGGATTCGATTCGCCTCTACTTGCAAGAAATAGGTCGAATTCGTCTCCTTAGAGCCGACGAAGAAATTGAATTGGCACGAAAGATTGCAGACTTGCTGGAATTAGAGCGAGTCTATGATAGACTGCAACAGCAGTTGGAGCGCGACCCTGAATACAACGAATGGGCAGAAGCAGTACAATTGCCCTTGCCGCAATTTCGTCATCGCCTGCATGTTGGTCGTCGGGCAAAAGACAAAATGGTGCAATCTAACTTGCGTCTTGTAGTTTCAATTGCCAAAAAATACATGAATCGTGGCTTGTCTTTCCAAGATTTAATTCAGGAAGGTAGCCTTGGTTTGATTCGCGCCGCTGAAAAGTTTGACCACGAAAAAGGTTATAAGTTTTCTACATACGCTACATGGTGGATTCGTCAGGCAATTACCCGGGCGATCGCCGATCAATCTCGCACAATTCGCCTTCCTGTTCACCTCTACGAAACCATCTCTCGCATTAAGAAGACCACCAAACTACTTTCTCAAGAAATGGGTCGCAAACCCACTGAGGAAGAAATTGCCACGAGAATGGAAATGACCATCGAGAAGCTGAGATTTATTGCTAAGTCTGCCCAGCTGCCTATTTCTTTAGAAACACCCATTGGTAAAGAAGAAGATTCCCGACTGGGTGATTTTATTGAATCTGATGGCGAAACTCCAGAAGACCAAGTTTCCAAAAATCTGCTGCGGGAAGACTTAGAAAAAGTCCTCGACAGTCTCAGTCCTCGCGAACGGGATGTTCTGCGACTGCGCTATGGTTTGGATGATGGTCGAATGAAGACTCTAGAAGAGATTGGACAAATTTTCAACGTCACCCGCGAACGCATTCGTCAAATTGAGGCGAAAGCACTCCGCAAGTTACGTCACCCCAATCGTAACAGTGTTCTGAAAGAGTATATTCGTTAGTCATTAGTCATTAGTCATTGGTCATCAGCCTTGTACAAATGACAAAGGACAAATGACTACTGACAAAAGACAATAAAAACCTGGGAGTGTTGATTCACCCCCAGGTTTTTTGCTTATCTATCTAACTAGTGATGTCTGTAAAAAACTTCTGGTTTTAATATTTACAGAATGCCCCAGAAGTGTAAAAAGCCTTGACCAGAAAATAATTCAATCAGAGCAGCAGCCAAGAAGCCGATCATTGCTAAACGACCGTTCCAGATTTCTGCCTGCGGAGTAAAGCCCCAACGCCATGCATTGCGGTCATCTGTGACAATGGGTGTAGTTACTTTTGTTGTGTCTTGCATAATTGGCACTCCAAACTGAACTTATTAAGGTGTGTTACCTTTTGTTAACTAATATAACAAGTATTTCAAGAAATGCAACTTTTCTTAGAGTTTTTTGTATTACATTGACTGATAGGCACTTTTGATGGATTTAGCAGCTTCAATTTGCTGCTATGTGAGATAATTTTGCACTAAACTTGGCATTTGAAAACAGCTTTATTGACAAGAATTATAGCATATTTTCGATAGCCTGTGTTCTGTCTACCTAATTACGTAACTATAATCTCAGTTCCATCTCGTTTTTAGTGCCGATCAAACCTACCTTTTCGTAAAGTATTCTTGCCTTTTTGGGTGGGTGAAGCCAGATACACCTGATTTATATTTAACTAATATAGTTAATAATTTATTGCAATAGTTATTTAGCACTTCCCTGACCGCGTCATATTGGAATCGTGTAGATATTCATCACCTCGGCTACCCAAGCCAAAAACTCTCCCTTGGGCAGCTTTTCCCTGAGATATTGCGCGATCGCTTTTACCAAAGTAGTAACAGTATCTTCTTAAAGTTCACTAACTTCACGTAGTAAATCGAGGCACAGTTGGACAAGCGCCTCTAAATCATCTAGAGTTGCTTGCCTTAGTACAGCGTTTCATTAATTCGTAGCGAAATTATTTATGAAAAGACTCTGCTACAGGCGTGCGTTTAAAAAAGCTACGATTTTGCGCAAAGCTGTACTTAGCTTGAACATCATCTACTTTATATTCCCAATTCAGCAACAGTGATAATTTTTTCATCTCGATTGAGTTGGAGAACGCTTTCACCCGCAGTATTTCTATCCAAGTTTGGCACTGTATCTACTTGTAGGCGCACCACTCGGTGATGATTGGTCACTAGCGCCACTTCAGCCCCTGGCTTTGCCAACATCATAGCAGTTAGGTAATCATTTTTATTGGCAAATTTAAAGACCTGAGTACCAATGTCACCTCGATTGCCTAGTCGCAAAGCACTTGTCGGAAAGCGTTTAGCATATCCTAATTGTGTCACCAGTAATAGATTTGCCTCTGTGTTGAAAGCTACACAACCAACCATCATTTCTTGCAGGCGCAGGCGTAGTGCTTGCAAACCCATAGCAGTACGACCCATAACAGGCAGTTGTTCGTCATTAACTTTAAACCGCAACAGTCGCCCACCAGAACTAGCTAAAATCGCTTGTTGACCTGTAGTAGTGAACTGGGTTAATAGCAATTCATCATCGTCTTTGAGTTTCAAAATGGTGATTCCGCGCCGCGTTAGGTTAGTAAATTCCGTCAGAGATAGACGCTTAATTCGTCCCTGCTTTGTCAACAGAATCATGTCAGTAGTTTCTGAATTTTCTGGGAGCAAAAAGCGGCTAACAACAGCTTCAGAAGCTTCTTGAGCAGTATTGGTAAGCAAAGTGATCAGGGGTGTTCCCCGTGGCGATCGCCCAGTCGTGGGGGGAATATCTCCCACTCTCACCGGATAAACTTTGCCACTACTAGTTAGTACCAATAAATCTTTATCTGTGTCTGTCAACGCTGTTTGAATGACAAAATCATTATCAGACAGACCGTTGTCAGTTTTTGGCTTTTTGCCTGAAGGTTGATAGCGGCGCACATACCCGCGTTGGGTTAATTCCAAAACTGCTTCTTCTGGCGGCGTTTCCGGTTTTAGATTTTGGATTTGGGATTTGGGGTTTTCTTTGTCTTCTGTTCCTTGTTTCCCTTGTCCCCCGATCTCCTCAACAGTTGCAGCCATTATTTTCGTGCGGCGTTCGTCACCATATTTACGCTTAAGAGTACGCAAATCTTTTTTCAAAGCCTTCAGCAATTCTCGGCGATCGCCCAATAACCGCTGCAACGTGGCAATTTCTTCCTGTAACTGTTCGTACTCATGCTGTAGATTCTGCTGTTCTAAACTTGTCAAGCGTCGCAATGGCATCGCCAAAATCGCATCTGCTTGTACCTCGCTCAACTCCAAGCGGCTTTGTATGTGAATTTTTGCCGTACTGCCATCAGCAGCTTGTCGCAAAATTTCAATTACTTCATCTAGTTGAGACAGTGCTTTCAGTAAGCCTTCTACCAAATGCAGTCGATTTTCTGCCTTAGCAAGCTCATAAGTGTAGCGGCGTGAGAGTGTCTGCTCCCGAAATTTCAGGAATTCCTGCAATAATTGGCGTAATGTGAGTTGGCGCGGTTGCCCATCCACCAATGCCAACAGAATCGCCCCAAAATTCGTTTGTAAAGCAGTTAGGTGATATAGCTGTTGGAGAACATCTTGAGGATTGGTATCGCGTTTGAGTTCTATGACTACGCGCATTCCCTGGCGATCGCTCTCATCTCGGAGATCGGCAATTCCTTGCAAGCGTCCTTGATTCACGAGTTCTGCGACTTTCTCAATCCAACCCGCCTTATTGACTTGAAAAGGCAATTCCGTTACCACAATTGCCGTCCGCCGTTTGCTTCCTCTGCTAGCGGCAACTTCTTCTATCTGGGCTACTCCTCGTAGGACAATACCGCCTTTACCTGTGGTGTAGGCTTCGCGAATTCCCGTATCGCCAACAATCTCCCCACCTGTAGGAAAATCCGGGCCTGGAATTAACTCAAATAACTTCTCATCTGCTAAGTCGGGATTGTCGATTAAAGCAATTAACCCATCGATCACTTCTCCTAAATTGTGCGGTGGGATATTTGTTGCCATACCCACAGCGATACCAGCACAACCATTCAGCAACAAAAACGGTAACTGCGCTGGCAGTACAGTCGGTTCTTGCTGGGAATTATCGAAGTTACCGATAAATTCCACCGTTTCATCACCGATTTCAGTCAGCATTCCCTCGTGACTGATGGATGCTAGACGTGTCTCCGTGTAGCGCATCGCTGCTGGTGGGTCATTATCCACACTACCAAAGTTGCCATGGCCTGCCAATAGAGGATAGCGGCTAGAAAAGTCCTGCACCAGCCTCACCAATGCATCGTAAACCGCTTGATCGCCGTGAGGGTGGTATTTACCTAGCACATCTCCCACAACACGGGCACACTTCCGATAAGGGCGGTCAGGCGTAAGACCAAGTTCGTGCATTGCGTATAAAATCCGGCGATGCACTGGCTTTAAACCATCACGCACATCTGGCAACGCTCGCCCGACGATCACACTCATGGCATATTCAAGGTAAGACCGTTGCATCTCGGTGTGCAAGGCTGTGGTAATTACCTGTCCCCTGGAGAGAAGGTTTAACTGTTTTGCCATGAGTTTTTCCCTAAATTTTCACTACACAAAATATGCCGTTACTGAACATTACAGCAACCACAGCATAGCGGATGTAACGCCCATCCTTACAAAATCTTGATAGTTATAGGATAAAAAACAGTAGTATTATCCTTGATGATCGGGGATACACATTGATTATCTAAAAGGAGACACATACGATTTTGGAATTACAATTTTAGATTTGGGATTGACCCCTCCCTCACATGGAAGGGGCTTGGAGATTTTAGATTTCAGATTAATGAAAAACAATTCACTATACAAGTGGATGAGCATTAAACCCAATGTAATAATCAAAAATCCGTCTTGAAAAGCTTTGAAGTTCCCTCCGGGACGCTGCGCGAACGGAGGAAACCTCCGCTCAAACTTTTCGCAAAATCAAAAATCTAAAATTCTCGGTTATCCCCCTCACCCCTAAAAGTCAAATTCTCATGAAAACCGTTTTGATTGTCGAAGACGATCTGATTAATGCTCGCGTTTTTTCCAAAATTTTGACCAAACGCGGTGGACTGGAAGTAAAACACACTGAAAATGTGGAAGAGGTAATGAGAATTGCCCAAGCGGGAGAGGCAGACATTATTTTAATGGATGTTTCTCTCTCAAGAAGTGTTTACCAAGGTAAGTCCGTTGATGGTATCAAAATTACACAAATGTTGAAAGCCGATCCGCAAACTGCTTGCTTACCGATAATTCTCGTGACAGCACACGCCATGGAGGGCGATCGCGAGAACTTTCTCAAGCAAAGTGGCGCTGATGGCTATATATCTAAGCCGGTGGTTGATCATCAACAGTTTGTTGACCAAATCATAGCCATGCTACCCAAAGACGGTCAGCAATGATGCACTCTCCTATAGGACAAGGTGTATGAGTGTCGGGATTTGGATGTGTAGGGACTTTTTTGAATATCTTTCCAAACAATTGGTTTGATGCACCCGAATTAATTTATGGAAATAAGAAGTTTGTAACTTGTTTGAGTTCCCCTCTTTTTAAAGATGGGGTTCCCTACACCCTTATACTCTTACATCTTTTAGTGAACTTTAAGCCAGGAAAGATCGCCCATCTAGTAATGTTGGACTACCGCTTCTGGCAGTAATTAATATATATGTACTATTAGATAGTACTTTTGAGCAAGTGGCAACAGAAAAAGTTAGTAGTTAGTGGTTAGTAGTTAGTAGGGGCGAACGGCCGTACTCTACGAGAAGCCACTCTCTGGGCGTCTACGCACGTACATTAGTTGGTTGTGAGTATTACCACTAACCACTAACCTCTAACCTCTAACCTCTCTCCTACTGAGTCGGCTGTGGCATAGGGGATAGTGTACTTTCCCCTCTTTGCTGTAGGGTTGCTTGAATGCGGGGCAATTCTAGGAATTTTTTGGCATCGGCAAGTAAGCGATCGCCCCAGAGATTTTCTTTGAGGAATTCTAGATCGGCATAGCGGTCATCAATGCGAATTGCGGTTTCGCCCATTGCCAAACCTTGTTGGCGATCGCCCTTATTATATAGTGCCACTGCTAGAGCCAATAAAGGTTCTGCGGCTTGCTTGTCAATCGCGATAGCGGCTTGCCATTGCTGAATAGCCCCTGGGATATCACCCTGTTCGTACTTGATTAAACCAATGTTGTTAATTGCAGGCCAGAATTTTTTATCTTGAGTAACCGCTTGATTGTACTGGGCGATCGCATCTGGGAATCGACCCAGCATATAGTAAGCGTTGCCCAAATCAAACAACCCTTCTGGGTTATTAGGTTTTAACTTTAAACCCTCTTGGAAATAACTAGCAGCAACTTGATACTTCTTCTGTTGGAAGTTAGCCGAACCTAAAGCAAACAGAACATCGCCATTTTTGGGATTAAGAGATTGTGCTTTTTTCAGAGCAGCGATCGCAGAATCTATTTCCTTGGTTTGCAGATACAAGCCGCCTAAAAGAAACCAAACTTTATCACTTTTGGGAGCTAATTGAGATGCCAGTCTCGCTCTAGGCATAGCCATTTCATACTGTTGAAACTGCGCTAGTTGCGCTGCTTCTTGTGCCAGACTCAACCCCTGTCGCTCCAACTTGGCTGTATCCAGTTGCAATGTATGGGGTACCAATGCCTGTGCATCAGCAGCTTTGGGCATACTCCACAAACTACAGACAACAACAAGAGAAATCAAACCAATTCGTTTAGGCACGCTACCGCCTCTTAGCCAAAAATTAAGGAATCTTTCAGATAGCTTAAACGATCTCCGTTGGGAGTGAAAGGAAAAGTTTACAGTCATTAGTTCTGAGTCAAGAGTCATTAGTCATTAGTCAAAAGTTAACATTCATGACTCTTGAGTGTGGATTTTTGATTCTTAACTACGTAAAAGGGACGCTTGGACTGGGGATTGGGCGAGCAAACGAAAAATTATAACCATATTTGTTTATCCATCTAAGCTTAAATCCTTACTTTTGTCAGTAGCAAAGTCACCCAGTTAGGTGAAGCCAGACACGATCGCCGATAGATAACATGAAAAAAAGATAAGTAATTTTAAGTCATTTGTACTTTGTCACTACATACAAACATTCGTCTACAAGTTGCTGACGAAGCAAAATTGTCCCCTGGCGCTACCAGGTTCACTCTACCCAACAAAAGCACTTTTTAAAGGCTGCTATTATGACTACGCATATAGAAATTCCCGTAATTGGCAAAGTTAAGCATCCCCAACGCTGGTTAATTGGGCTGGTGGCAGCTGGTGTTTTGGTTGTTGGCAGCGCTACAACCTATACATTTGTAAATCGAGGGACAAGCAGAGAAGATATTGCAGCACTGACTGTGCCAGTAGAAGCGAATGATGTCACCCTGCGGATTAATGCTAGTGGGAAGGTAGTACCAGTTCAGAGTGTGAATATTAGCCCTAAACAGCCTGGAGTTGTCTCACAGTTAAAAGTTGAACAGGGAGATCGCGTTAATCAAGGGCAGATTATTGCGGTAATGGATAGTGCAGATGTGAATGCACAAATCCTCCAAAACCAAGCTAACTTAGAGCAAGCCAAAGCACAGCTTGCCGAAGCTCAAGCTGGAAGCCGTCCCCAGGAGATTGCCCAAGCCAGAGCGCGTTTAGCACAAGCTCAAGCGCAGTTAACCCAAGCCCGTGCTGGCAATCGCTCCCAGGAGATTCAAGAAGCTCAAGCTCAAGTAGAAGAAGCTAAAGCACAGGTAAATTTAACGCAGTCACGAGTGACACGTTACCAGGAATTAGCTCGACAGGGAGCTATTTCTCAAGACCAATTAGATCAATACATTAGCGAAGACAGAAGAGCAAAGGCCACTTTAGAACAAGCTCAACGTCGATTATCGCTACTAAAAAGTGGTTCTCGCTCCGAAGAAATTGCTCAGAAAGAAGCTGCTGTTGCCGAAGCACGGGCAGCATTACAACTGGCGGAAAATGGCACTCGTCCCGAGGTAATTGCCCAACGCAAAGCTGCTGTAGCTGTAGCTGAGGCACAGTTAAAGGCAGCCCAAGTTGACTTACAAGATACCGTCATCCGCGCTCCTTTTACGGGAATCGTGACGCAGAAATATGCTAGCGACGGCGCGTATGTAGCTCCAACAACTTCTGCTTCTTCGAGCGCCTCAGCTACTTCTAGTTCTATTGTTGCCTTAGCAAAGGGTTTAGAAGTGCTAGCGCAAGTTCCAGAAGCTGATATTGGCAGAATTAAAGATGGACAACAAGTAGAAATTGTTACCGATGCCTATCCCGATCAAGTGTTTAAAGGCCATGTGCGCCTGATTGCTCCTGAAGCCGTGAAGGAAGAAGGTGTGACATTATTTGAAGTGCGGGTAGCTATTGATACTGGACAAGAACAACTGCGTTCTGGCTTGAATGTCGATTTGACATTTTTAGGTGATAACGTAGACAATGCCTTACTCATACCAACTGTAGCTATTGTTACTGAAAAAGGCGAAACTGGTGTTCTAGTGCCGGATGCTAAAAATAAACCTCTATTTCGTCCGGTGACAGTTGGAGCGCAAATTAAAGACCAAACTCAGATTATAGAAGGAGTGAAAGAGGGCGATCGCGTATTTATCAACCCACCCCAAGACTATAAACGCGAACAGCAAGCGAAAGAACAAAAATGAACTTAGTAGAAAGTATGCAAATGGCAGGAAAAACCCTGCTGTCTAATAGGTTACGTAGCACCCTCACCATGCTGGGTATTGTCATCGGCAATGCTTCGGTAATTGCTATGGTTGGCATTGGTGAAGCTGGACAAAAATACGTGAATCAACAGTTGGAGTCCTTAGGGCCAAATGTACTGTTTGTAATTCCTGGTAATCGAGAAACTCAACGTATCTCTCGCGAAACACCAAAAACTCTAGTACTAGCAGATGCGGAAGCAATTGTTACTCAGGTGCCAACGGTAGCAGGAGTTGCTCCGGAGTTGAACAGCAGACAGGTGGTAACTTACCGTAACCGCAACACCGATGTCAACATCATTGGTACAACTCCTAGTTTCTTGAAAGTACGAGACTTTGAAACAACAAAAGGGCGCTTTTTCACAGACATAGACATCAAACGCAATAATCAAGTTGTTGTGTTGGGTGCTGAGTTGGCAGAAAGATTTTTTGGTAGCAGTAATCCTATAGGGGCGCAACTGCGAATTAAAAATGGCAGCTTTCAAGTTATCGGTGTGCTTGAAGCCAAAGGTTCTAGTCTGGGTGCTGACTATGACGAAGCAGCATTAGTACCACTAACAACCTCAGCTAATCGACTTGTGGGAGAAAATTCTCCCTATGGCATCGCCTTAGATTACATCGTTGCTTCGGCACGTGATGCCAATAGCGTAGATGCAGCAGAGTTTCAAATTACCAATTTGCTGCGCTTACGGCACAAAATTAACGGCGAAGATGATTTTACTATCCGTACTCAGAAAGAAGCACTGCAAACTGTCGGTCAAATCACAAGTGCATTGACGATCATGCTGGCAGCGATCGCGGCAATCTCTCTAATTGTAGGCGGCATTGGCATCATGAATATCATGCTCGTCTCTGTCACCGAACGCACCCAAGAAATTGGACTGCGCAAAGCCATCGGTGCAACCCAGCAAGATATCCTGCTACAGTTCATGATTGAAGCAGTAATTCTTTCAGCAGCAGGTGGTTTAATCGGTACTGCGATCGGTGTGGGCGGTATTGTCTTAGTGGGAGCCTTGACACCATTAGATGCAGGAATTTCGGTTGTGGCAATTGCTCTGACAGTTGGTGTTTCTGGCGCTATTGGTTTATTCTTTGGCGTTGTTCCTGCCCGTCGTGCTGCGAAACTCGACCCAATTGTAGCGCTAAGAAGCGCTTAATTTTGTGAAAGGTTTGTAGCGTAGCAGTTGCAGCAGTTGCGATCGCTGATATCTTCAAAACTGATGGGGGCGTTGCTGAATGCAGGAATGAATGAATTTATATAGGTATAACTTCATACCTTTGAGTATTTCAGGATTTCTTCTGAAATCGTGTTTGAGAAATCTACCACAGATGGAATTGGGAATTGGTAATAGGTAATTATATTCTCTATTACTGATTACCGACTGTCTCAAATAATCCTCTAGAGGGAGAAATTTAAGAAGTAAAAAGTAAAAAGATAATCCCCATAAATAAATTGAGGGGAAATAATCACGGACGTATTATTTCTCATGCTACGCATCTCGATTGGGAATGTTTTCCCGATCGTTCCATAAATAAATAATGGTGAAGCGTGACCATTTTTCTTATTCTTTATGAGTGACTTTTAACTTTTAACTTTTAACTTTTAACGGTGGTGTTCGTCCGAATGTAGTTGCACCTGAAAGCCAAGCAACAGCGGAGGTACGGGTGTTATGCCAAGAGGATGCCCAACAGATTGAAGCTGCTATTTTGGCGTTGCAACCAACTACCCCTGGTACTCACTTCATCATCGAAGGTCGCATCGGTCGTCCGCCAATGGAAAAAACTTCAGGTAGCCAAAAGCTGTGGCAGCTTGCTCAAGCAACAGCTGGTGAGTTGGGAATTGAACTAGAGGAGGGAACAGCTGGCGGCGCTTCTGATGGTAATACGACCAGCCTCTACACCCCCACCTTAGATGGTTTGGGTGCAGTTGGCGATAATGCCCATGCTCTCGACGAGTTTGTCTATCTCGATCAGATGGTTCAACGTTCGGCCCTGTTGGCACAGCTTTTGTTAGAGCCTCAACTGATATAGAAAGTCTTGAGTATGTCTGTTGCCGCATCAAAAAATGCAAAAAATTATGAATTATAAAAATCCATAATTTTCTACTGACATATATTGTAGTAATTGTTTTTCACAGAGCTAAAGACGTGATAATTTTTTTGGTATCTGTCATGTCTCCAACTAGCTTCTTGAATGGCAGTGGAAATTCCTTGATGAGCGTAGGAACAGCAAAAACTTGATCTGCTTCTAAACGTTCAGGTTGCTGATAAATATCAACAACTTCTAGTTCATAACGTCCTTGCAAGTGCTCTTCGCAAAGTTTTTGAATTTGTTTAATAGCGCGTAAAGATTTAATACTCTTGCTGGCAACATACAACCGCAAGATGTATTTTTCTAAATCCAGAGCGGAAAGTGACTCAAATGCATCTTGAGAGTTATCCAAAAAGTTATTTGAGTCATTGTTAGCTTGTAAAGAATAATCCATAAAAGTCCTTATTGAATTTTTTCAAAACAGTAGAATAGTTGCTAAATTGCGACACGAACTTTGACATACATTTTGCCTTCGATGCGAGTTAGGTAATCTACTTTAATTGTTTTAATTTTTATAAAAACCTCGCACAAGTGTGGAAAGAATGTAGATGGATGCCCACAGAGGAAAGATGCAGCGGAAATTTAACTATCTCTATGGCATATTTGTCTATGCTTTTTGGAACATAAGAATCTAAATTAAATTTTAAGCTACTCAAATACAAACTATATTTTTCAAACGCAAGTCGATATTATCACTTAAATTGCAGAAAGAGATTGATTAAACAGTCAGAAACTCATATTTGCAGAAAAACTATAGAATTTGACTCTCTAATTCCTAATCGGTAACTCTCGCTAACGTTACCTGAGGAGGTTGTACCTTTGCGTGTCAAGTCTCATTGATATTTTGTAACAATATTGTTATATTTATTTTTATAAATTAACACTTATTGTCATTCGTACTTCTCTGCCTTGCCTCGGTTGGTTTCACCGAGGCTTTTTGTTGCTGTGGAGTGCGATCGCGCGTATTTTGACCAGATCGGGCTGTACAGAGTAGACTTCTTGCAGAAGTCGGGATGCATGTGAAAGGAGAAAGGTGAAAGGCATGGAATTTTCCTTTGCCCCTTGCCCTTTACCCTTTCCCCTACCTCTTGCAAAAGCTATTTTTGCAAGAGGTCTAGTATAAATTCCCAAAATAAGCGAGGGGTATCCTTGCAGATACCCCCCAAGATTGTTCTATTAGACTATCAACAGAATTTTCAAAATATTAATTTGCCACTTCAGCCATCTCAATAATTCGCCCTTCATAGTCTTTGACCAAGAAGTTCAGCGGTTTTCTGCTGCGAATCTTAAACTTCAAGCCGCGCACTTCCACACGCATTAAAATCATTTCCAAGCAGTCGTGGTCAAAGCAAACATGGCGTTGCTGATTTTTGCTACCCAAACTAGCTCCCGTTATGACGTGTAGCTGAGTGTTTTTCTTTAGCTGATACCAAAGCCCCTCACTAGCATTCGTCATTTTGCTAGAAAACGAAGGACTGCTCCCTAAGTAAAGCGGATCGACGCCAGTTGCACCTATAGTTTGCTCGTAGTTGTAGTAGTAGTGCAAAGGCACCTCTGCTGCTGGTAAATCTAGCAGTCCTTCATACAACTGTCTGGCAATTTCCAAATCCGACACCATGACTGTATATACTTTCGGCGCACTGCTAAGGAACATCCACATCGCACCAGCATAAGCCGCTAGCAGCATCACCATTATGCCTTGGGTAGAGAAAAGGCTATCCAAGGGTAAGGAAGGTAAAAAAGACGCGAAAGTATAAGGACTGAGCAGGAATGGTGCCACACTAACTGCTATAACCATGAACAGAATCGGGAATTATATAAGGGAGCCGCTTTTGTTTTGTAAATTATGACTTAAATTTAAGTCTTTGTTTATAGTGTATCAACTACTAAACCATCTTGGTGTTAGCCCTAAACGGACTAGTGCCAAGATAGGATGCGATTAACTCTAGAGATTGCCATTATCAGGTTAATTTTAGCAACATAGGCTGATTCGGACTGTGCAAATTCCTCATTTTTCTGAAGCTAATCACCCGCTTGTTAAGTCACTGTTCCATCACACTGACCAAGAACTTGTTAGTTTGTTCCAGCAGCATCCTGAGTCAGGAAGATACTTTACGGCGATTTTTTGCCGCTATAGCCCGATCGTTTATACATTGATTCGTCATTCAGCGCGATCGCCAGTGCAAGCAGATTATCTGTTTGCCCTGACTTGGCGACATATTTATTACGAACTTGGCGGATTTAATTTCAATAACAGTAAACCCGGTAAAGAAAGTCTTACCCTACAAAATTGGTTGATCGATCAGACTGGTTACTGTATCAACGAAATTGAACTTCCTCCGACAGAAGCAATTCATTATTCTCTCAAAGCGACTTCTCCCCCACTGTGGTGTTATGTAGAACAGGCATTGGATCAAATAACACCAATTTTACGCTTGATGGTCTTGATGGCTCAAACCTTCCACTGGAGCGAAACTAGAATTGCTGCCTACCTACAAGCCGAAGGAGAAGCGATCGCTCCTAGCAATGTAGCCAATTTTCTCCAAGAAGGTTATCGTATGCTAGAGGAAAAATTACCGGCAGATATCAGAATTATCTACTTGGGTGAAAATTTACTTCCACATCATGTAGCGTAATAGTACTTAATTTATTGTTAATGCTGGTAATATTTTATAAAGAACTGCGAAATTCCTACTTAAAGCAGCAATTTCACGGGCAAAGTTTATGAAACGATGGCATTTAATATCAGTAATTAACCGTGCTTTTATTGGTGGATCGAAGCCCACCTTTTTACTTATTACTTTTTTACTTACTCCCATAGCAGCGACTGCTGCTGATATTACCGAACAACTCCATCGCCCGATCGACAAATCTGTAGTCCGAGAATCAAGAGACGAAGCAGATACCTTGCTGCGGATTGGCGAACAGCAACACACCTCTGGTAATTCTGAAAAAGCGATTGAGTCTTGGTTACAAGCACTGGAGATTTATCACTCGATTGGCGATTTCAAGGCTCAAGGTTTAGTTTACGACTATCTTGGCAGAGGCTACGTGCAGTTGAGCCGTTACAAAGAAGCAGAAGATGCAATGCGGCGACGGTTGGCGATCGCTCGCGATGTCCAAGACTTTCAAGGTCAGATATTTGCTCTAAATAACATTGGCACGTTGCTAATGCAATATGGAGAACCCATCGCTAGTTTGCAAACATTTGCAGAAGCGCTAGAAATTGCTCGCCACGTCAAAAATATTGAAGGTCAAGGACTGTCTCTGAGTAATTTGGGACTAGCAAATGCGAGGCTGGGAAATTACAACAAGGCTATTAAATTTTATGAAAATGCTCTAGGTTTCCGGCGTCAAGCTCGCGATCCCATCGGTGAAGCTAATACCTTCAATAATTTGGGCGATGCCTACCTAGCGGCAAGAGACTATCAAGGTACAATTGGTACTTATGGAGTAGCACTGCGAATAGCAAAAGCAACTCGCGATCGCGTTAACGAGTTACGGGCGATAGATGGTTTAGTTACCGCCCACAGTACTGTAGGACGCTATGAACGCGCCTTCGATTTACTACAACAGCGATTAACACTTGCTCAAGACTTACAAAATCTGCGAGAAGAATTGAAATCTTTTGAGTCCTATGCTCAGTTGTACGAGCAATTAGGAAACTTTCCAACAGCTCGCAATTTTTATGAAAGGGCGATTACCGTAGCGCAGATGCTAAAAGACAGCAAGCAGGAAGTGCGATTGCTCGATCAACTCACTCAAATGATGCGGAAGGCTAACTTGAGCAAACATTAATCTTTGCTAGTGCTGTCATAGATTTAGGGAACCACTAAGACGCCAAGACACCAAGTATAATCACAATGACATCGAGGATACGAATTCATTCTTGATGACACCTCTTTGAACTGGTGCCTATACTGTGTGGTTAAGTATGTATTGCATCTTAACCATACAGGTAATATTTATGGGCTTCATATTCTCCCTGCTGACAAGCCTAATTGCAATTTTTATCTATCTCAACTCTGGCAAGATATCCAGTGAACGCTCTCGCTGGGCAATTCGCGGAATTACCGTACTGATTGGGGCGATCGCTTTACTTGCCTCTATTTCCAGACTTCTGGTAATGGTTCCACCAGGCAATGTTGGAGTGATTCACTTGTTTGGTCAAGTCTCAGATAATACCCTTAATCCAGGTGTTCATGTGATGAATCCTTTTGCCAAAGTTCTCAATTTTTCCACGCGGCTAAAGGATGTGAAGGAAAATGTAGACGCAACTTCTCAGGAAGGGTTAAGCCTAAATCTTGATGTCAGCCTTCAGTACAAGCTCGATCCCCAAAAAGCTGCGACAGTATATAAAACTATTGGTATGGACGAAAAAGAACTAGTGATTTCTCGATTTCGCTCAACCATACGTGCCATTACTGCGAACTACCCAGCAGCAGCTGTTTATTCTACCAAACGTCAACAGATAGTACAGCAACTCGACCAACAGCTGATTCAACAGTTACTACCCTTGGGTTTCGTTGTTGAAGAAGCCTTATTAAGAAATGTCAAAATGCCTGATAGTCTGCAAGCTGCGATTCAAGAGAAACTAAAGGCAGAGCAAGAAAATCAGCAAATGAAATTTGTTTTAGAAAAAGAACGTCAAGAAGCAGAACGCAAACGCATTGAAGCCAAAGGTATAGCTGATTCCCAAAAGATTATTTCTGGTGGACTGAGCAATTCTGTGCTGCAATTACGAGCAATAGAAGCGACAGAAAAACTGGCAGAGTCTCCCAACTCTAAGATTGTCGTGTTTGGCTCAGAAAAAGGGACTTTGCCAATTCTAGTTCAACCAGAGGCGAAATAAACAAGAGGGGGAGACGAGCCGTAAAATTTTGTTTAAGTACAAGATTGCTTTTGGTATCAAACATGAGCGATTCACAAAGCTGGTATATTATCAAACGCCCTGCTGGAAACTGTGAAATAATCCCCAGTAATGAAGTGACTGGGCATGAGACTCCAGAGGTAATCGAAAAGTGGGGGCCTTTTGATTCACAAGCAGATGCGATCGCCCGTCGTGTCGGATTAATTAGGGCTGGCAAGTGCCAACCCGTTTAAACTTAAAAGTAAAAAGTAAAGCTTAAGTTTGTAGGGTGCGTTAGAGCGAAGCATAACGCACCATTCACCTGTTATCCCTTGCGTTTAATTATTTCCTGCTCTTGTGCCCTTAGCAGCAATTTCTTTGCTTAATACTTCCACCGCTTTAGCAAATTGGGGATCTGCTAGGGTACCGACTTTTTCTCGCTCTTTAATCCACAATTCCTGTCGTTGCTTGTCGTTCAAATTTACTACAATATTTGGATCGATGCCGTGCTTATTAATATCTCTACCACTGGGGGTATGGTATTTAGCAATTGTTACTGCTAATCCCGAACCATCGTCTAGAGGACGCACTGATTGCACCAAACCCTTACCAAAGGTTTGACTACCTACCACAACGGCACGCTTGTTATCTTGCAAAGCACCTGAGAGAATTTCACTGGCACTGGCACTACCTTTATCCACCAATACCACTAAAGGTTTATTTGTCAAAGCACGTCCGTTTGCCATTTCTCGTTCGACTTCACCTCGACGGTCAATGGTGGAAACAATCGCGCCTCTATCCATTAACATCCGGGCAATTTCCACACTGGAGTATAGTAAACCGCCAGGATTATTCCGTAAATCTAGGACGTATCCCGATACCTGTTTACTTTCTAAATTTTTAATTGCATCCCGCATTTCTTTTGCAGCATTGGCACTGAATTGCTTGAGACGAACGTAGCCAATGTTACCTGCTGGAGTCTGTTTTTGGGAATATTCGACTGGATGAATTTCTATTCGCGCCCGCGTGATTGTAAATTGCTTTTGTTGACCGTTCCGTAAGATTGTGAGGTTAACTTTAGTCCCTGGCTCACCTCGGATCAGGGATACTGCTTGATTAGTATCCATCCCCTCTGTGCTTTTACCATTAATGCTGGTGATAACGTCTTTTGCTAGAATACCAGCTTTAAACGCGGGCGTATCGTCAATTGGGGCAATTACAGTCAGCTTTTTGGTTTTCTCGTCCAAACCAATTTGGATTCCGATACCTGTCAATTCACCAGAAGTGTCCACTTGCATATTCTTGAACTCCTCTGGGTCCATAAACCGGGTATAGGGGTCATCCAGCTTCTTCAGCATTTCCCGAATGGACTTATAAGCTTCTTGGTTATTGGTGTAGGACTTATTCAAGTACTGACGGCGAACTGCTTTCCAATCTACCTGATTAAAAGTACCGTCTACATATTGTCTATCAATAATTTGCCAAACTTCATCTACTAATTCCTTGGGGCTATCTTTAAAAATAGCCTGTCCTTGCGAGTGAATGCCGAGGCTTGTAACTGCAATTGTGGATAGCGTCACCGCCGTAGCACCCAAAACAAGTCCATTTTTTGTAATTACCATAATGACAGCTGTGCCAGAGGGACAAAAGATGATGTATCAATATGCTCAATCTAACACAGGCAACTACTGTGCAAGATGAACATACTTTGTTATTTCCGCAAAGATATTTAGCAATCCGGTGAACTCGGTAGTCGCTTAAACAAAAGTTTAGGGATTAGGCTAGGGAATAAAAATTATGAATTATGAATTATAAATTATGAAGTTTTCATCATTCATAATTTTCACCTAGCCTAATCCCCAATTTTTCACGGTTCTACCCAGCGTCCGTCTGCCTTGATCAGGTTAATTAACTCCTCAACACCTTTTTGTTCTGGAACTTTTTTAATTTCTTCTCTACCACGATAGAGAGAAATATAGCCTGGGGTTTTGCCAACATAACCATAGTCAGCATCCGCCATTTCTCCAGGCCCATTGACAATGCAACCCATGACTGCTATGTCAAGCCCTGTTAGATGCTTTGTCGCTTCTCTGACTTTGTGCAGCACTTCTTCTAGATTAAACAAAGTACGCCCACAAGAAGGACAAGCAACATACTCAACCATCGTTTTCCGCAATCCCAAGGCTTGCAAAATGCTGTAGCAAACGGGAATTTCTTTTTCTGGAGATTCAGTTAGCGACACCCTAATAGTATCGCCAATCCCATCAGCTAGCAAGGTAGCAATACCAGCAGTAGATTTGATTCGTCCGTATTCGCCATCCCCAGCTTCCGTAACACCCAAGTGCAGGGGGTAATCCATACCCAACTCATCCATCCGCTGTACCATGAGGCGATAGGCTGCTACCATCACTGGCACTCGCGAGCCTTTCAGGGATATTACTAAGTTGTGGAAGTCTAAAGATTCACAAATACGAATGAATTCTAGTGCAGATTGCACCATGCCTTCTGGAGTGTCACCATAAGTGAACAGCATCCTTTCAGCAAGAGAACCGTGATTTACCCCGATTCGCATGGCTTTGCCTTGATCGCGCAAGGAAATCACCAATGGTTCTAGAGTTTCGCGGATTTTTTCACCAATTTCGTCAAATTCGGCTTTGGTGTATTCGGTTCTGTTCTGATTTGGTTTTTCAAACACATACAGTCCCGGATTTATCCGTACTTTCTCTATATGCTTAGCAACTTCCAAGGCAATTTTCATACCATTGTGGTGCACATCAGCAACAATGGGCACATCTTGATAAGTTTTGATTAATTTTTGTTTAATTTCTGCCAAGGCTTTGGCATGAGCCATACTTGGGACAGTGACACGAACAATTTCACAGCCTATTTCATGTAGGCGACGAATTGCTGTAACAGATCCATCTATATCAAGAGTATCCTCGTTAATCATGGACTGCACCACCACAGGATGACCTCCCCCAATGGTGACATTTCCTACTTGTACAGGACGGGTTTTCCGCCGTCTGATAGTTGTGTCAAAAGTAGGTTGACTTGATACTGTATTTGCAGTAATGGGTGTAGGCAGAGTTTGCATAACCTTTTAGGTAATTTTGCTGTAGCGAAAATATCAGATTTGAAAACGCTCTGTTTCCCAGATTGCCACAGTTGGTGCTTTTTTGGGCAAAGAACTAGCAAAAAAATGATATGGGCAAATAATAAAAGAGAAGGGGAGATAACGACAGGTTTTTCTCAATGGTAAGAATATATATTTTTGATGCTTTTCCTTGAAACAGTTTAAACGGGTACGAGTTGTACGTCGTGCAGATGGCTATTATTGCCAGTTTTGCATCGACCAAGAGCGAATTGAAAAGCGAGAGCCAACGGGTAAAACCATCGGGCTTGATGTTGGATTGAACCACTTGTTGACTGATAGCGAAGGTAATCAAGTTGAGAACCCGCGCCATCTCCGCGCGAGAAGTCT
>NZ_JACAEU010000087.1:0-3706 GCF_013388695.1 Fischerella sp. | reverse complement strand
GGTTAGTGGTTGGTGGTTGGTTGTTGGTGGTTGGTAGTTGATTATTCACAAAAAATTACTACTATCTACTATCTACTAACTACTATCTACTAACTACTATCTACTAACTACTATCTACTAACTACTATCTACTATCTACTAACTACTAACTACTAACTACTATCTACTAACTACTAACCAGTATTTATTTCTTCATTCCCCGCAAACGGATACATTCTACTGCTGAAAAAATACCTGCGCCTGCTAGCAAAAATTGACTGATTGGTATTTCTTGAGAACCATACGACCGATATTCTTGAAATAAAAGCAGTATGCCGCAAAGGCAGAATACTACAGCGAACACTGCATCATAATCTCGTGCCAATCTTGGATAGGAAGAACGGAGAAAAAATAAGCCAACTCCAACTACAGCCAGACCAATACCTAGCAAAATAATCCAGGTCGGTGCTTTAAATAAAAACAATCCTGCCGCACCCACAAAAGGTAATAATCTAGCCACGGAGAGAGTTTTGTCTATCCAAGCTGGCGGTGTAACTTGAGATGAAGGCGGACAATGATCGGTGGCATGAGAAGGAGGTAGAGAGGATGATTGGGGGTATGTATTCATCGGCTGCGGCATGGTTGGTTGTGCATGTACCGCAGGGGTAGATGTTTGCGTTGGTGCTAAGGGATGAAGCAATTGCTGAATATCCTGCAATACTTCTGTAGCAGATTGATAGCGATCGCGATAATGATAGCGTAGCATCCTCTGCACAACAGCTACAAGTCTAGGCGACACCTGTGCTTGATTTGGCCAGATGATTTCTCCGGTTTCGGGATGTTCCTGTAACTGAGTTGGCAATATTCCCGTCAGCGCTTGGATGGCGATCGCCCCAACAGCGTAAATATCACTATTTGGGCGTGGTTTGCCTTGCGCTTGTTCTGCTGGCATATAACCAGGGGTTCCAATCGCAACAGTAGCAGCCATTTGACTGGGAGATGCTGCCAGTTGGGAACGCATTTGTTTAACTGCGCCAAAATCAATTAAAACTAACTTGCCGTCAGAATCGCGTCTAATTAAATTATCAGGTTTAATATCACGATGAATCACACCATAGCTGTGAACAAATTGCAAGACATCCAAAACGTCTTGTAACATCTGAATAACTTGGCTTTCCGTCCAAGGTAAACCAACTCGCATTTCTGCACTGAGTGGATGCCCTGCAATCAACTCTTGCACCAAGTAAAATTCTTCATTTTCTTCAAAATAAGCTAACAGACGGGGAATTTGGTTATGGTTGCCCAGTTGTTCGAGAATTTCTGCTTCACTATTAAATAAGCGTCTGGCAGTTTGTAAATAATAGGGGTCGGAACTCGCAGGCTTAAGCAGCTTGAGAACACATTTAGGGTTGCCTGGGCGGCGGGTGTCTTCGGCGATATAAGTTTCACCAAATCCTCCGGCACTCAGGACTTGGATAACTTTGTAACGACCGTCTAGTAGCTTTCCTAACATGGTGGGGCTGGTGCGAGTATTTTTATTAATCTTGCCACACGATGATAAAACGTTTGCGATCGCAACTGTACCAGTGTAAAAAATAGGGCAAGAAGGGAGATGGGGAAGGGGGCCCCCACTTTGTGGGGATAAGGGGCAATGGGAAGATGGGGAGGTGGGGAGAGCCGCTTCGCGGAATTCAAAATTCAAAATTCAAAATTTTTGACTTTTGACTTTTGACTTGTTACGCCACTAACCACCAACAACCAACCACCAACTATTGATTATGCTTCAGTTTCAACCTCCAGGCTTTGGACATAAAGTCATTAACACTTCCTTAGGGTCAATGGTTTATTACACCCAAACTACTGCACCCTGGTGCATTGATGAGACTGAAGATTTACCGCCGTTAATATTCCTCCACTGTTTTGGTGGTGGATCGTCTGCTTATGAATGGTCGAAAGTTTATCCTGCTTTTGCTGCCTCTCACCGCATTCTCGCACCAGATTTAATCGGTTGGGGAGAATCTGCTCATCCGGTGTGGGATTATCAAATTAATGACTATCTCACAACCATAACAGAATTTATCAGACACACTTGTTCCCCGCCTGTGACGGTAGTAGCATCTTCCATAACAGCTGCTTTCACGATCAGGTTGGCTATTGCCCAGCCTTTTTTATTCAAAGCACTGTATTTGGTTTGTCCCTCTGGTTTTGATGATTTTGGCCAAGGTGCTGGACGCAGGCTACCGCTTCAGGTCATCAATACACCACTGTTGGATAATTTAATTTATGCCCTCGGTGCTGAGAATGAAATAGCAGTCAACAACTTTTTGCGAAGTTTTCTGTTTGCCAAACCCGAACGACTTTATCAAGAGATAGTAGAGGCTTATTTATTTTCTGCTCAACAGCCGAATGCCAAGTTTGCAGCGTTGGCATTTTTGCGAGGCGACCTTTATTTTGATTTAAGTTTGTATATTGAACAGCTTGATATTCCCACAGTGATATTTTGGGGCGAGAAAGCACAATTTACCACTGCGAAATTAGGGCAGCGGTTGGCAAAGTTAAATCCAAGGGCAATTCAAGATTTTCATGTGATTGCAGATGCGGGAGTGTTACCACATCTGGAAATGCCAGAGATAGTAATTGGATTGTTGCAACGGTATTTGTAATATCCCCGACTTCTGGTGAAAAGTTAGGTATCTGTCTTTTTAATTTAATTTCTCTAGTTCAGATGTAGTAAAACCTGTTAGTTTAGCTACCTGTTCTACTGACATACCTTGCTGAAGTAGGTTGCGTGCAACTTGTAGCAACCGAGACTCTGCTTGTTCTGCTCGTTTTCGTTCCTGTTCTGCCCGTTGCCGTTCCTGTTCTGCTATTTCTTCAGCCGTTGGCAATAATTCTCCCTCTAGAGTTGCCCAGCGTAACCAAGTTGCTTCCACACCTTGATACTTACCTTGCCAACGCTGCAATGCTAAACCTAATGCCCGGCTCACCAATTGATTACGTTGATTTACGGCTATTGGTTGGTAAATTACGCCATCAGTGGAGAAACCCGCCCAATCATCTGGGTTAAAGGGGTCAAACCAAAAATATTCTGGCACACGCATCTGATTTTGATAAATCAGCTTTTTCTGATTTTTATCTGCGTCAGCGGTACTGTCAGAAAGTAATTCTATAACTACATCCGGTGCTTTGCCTTCTTCCCAGACAACCCAACTTTTGCGTTCTCCCTTGGGAACTCCCAACACAGCAAAAAAATCTGGCCCTTTAAAATCTTTGTTTCGCACCTGGGCCAAGCTGTAGTAAACGAACATATTACCGCCTACATACCCATCTTCTCTTCCTTCCAACCACTGCACCAGAGCATCAATGAGTAAATCCATTTGCAATTTGTGCCGTTGGCTTTCCATGTTTTCGTTGTCATCGTAAGGCAGTTCTGCCTGGGTTGGGGGCAGTGTTACATAGGGTGCAGTGCAGGTAGTGTCTGTCATGGCTTAGACCCAGTGCTGACATTTTTATATTAATTGATGGCGTTGATGAGATGCGATCGCACTTCCCAAGATCAAATTCAGTGAACATAAGAAGGGCGATCGCTCTTTTTTAACTATCGATGATAAGTAAATCGGGGAGAAAATTTATAAGTATGTAACAGAATGTTAAACAGAAGAATTGGAGTTAAATCTGACACGTTGTGTACTGTAGTTTCCCTTTTCTCCTCTTGTTTGAACTCCAT
>NZ_JACAEU010000086.1:0-9157 GCF_013388695.1 Fischerella sp. | reverse complement strand
GAATTATGTGTGCATACATTTTTGTAGTTCGATGCCAAATCATTGTAGAGACGTAGCAATGCTACGTCTCTACATACCCGTGAATTGTAAATTCATATCTTGATTCAGCAACGCCCTTTTTTTACAGGTTTATGCTATTTTACCGAACGACCTGTTTAGTTAAAAACTCAAAAGCTTGCTCGTTTCGCAACATGGCGATCGCTTCTTCAGTGGTATGATTCTCCTGTATTTGAGAAAGGAGAGATAGCATTTCTTCCTTTTTTCGTGATTTTGCCATGTTTCACCTTGGCTACTTACTCTCAAGACAGGGGCGCAAATATATTTTTAGAGAGTTTTTATTAAGTATAGAATGCCTAAAAATTGGAGATAATTCACAAAAACTAACCAGTCTTCAGTTAGCAATTGGTAATGATAATCCTCGTCATGGGCGTCTCTGGTTCCGGTAAAACTACCATAGGTCAACTATTGGCAGACTCCTTGCAATGGGAATTTCGTGACGCCGACAATTTCCACTCACCAGAAAATATTGACAAAATGCGCCGTGGTATTGCTTTAGATGATGCCGACAGGTTGCCGTGGTTGCAAGATATACAAGCAGCAATCAAAAAATGGTTGGAAGAAAATCAAAATGTTGTACTGGCATGTTCAGCACTGAAAGATAGCTATCGCCAGTATTTTTTAATTGGTGATAAACGCATCAAGTTGGTTTATCTTAAAGGGTCGTATGAGTTGATCCAAAAACGCCTACAAGAGCGGCAAAATCATTTTATGCCCGAAAAACTCCTTCAAAGTCAGCTTGATGCCCTTGAGGAACCTGCTGATGCTGTCTATGTGGATATTTCACAGCCGCCACAGGAAATTGTTCAAGAGATTAGGGAGAGTTTGCAGATTTAATCTGCTCAAGACTCATGAAATTTGTAGGGTTGGGTTTATTAGATAAATTGTCGCCTCAATTGAGTATTATCCGCCAAACCTGCCCCTACTACCATTACTTAGACTGCTGCAAAAGAAAAGCTTCCACTTCCGCTGCGGTAGGTTGAGATGCGATCGCCCCCGGTTTCATTGTCGTCAGCGCCCCGACAGCAGTTGCATAGGTGACAATTTGTTTGGTTTTTTCTGGATCGCTCAAGCTTTGCATCCCATGAGTTAGTAACTGCTGAATTAACCCAGCAACAAAGCTATCACCTGCACCAGTTGTATCAGCAACAGAAACAGAAAAAGCTGGTAACTCACCGTCATTTTCTTCAAAGGAGTAAGCACAACCGTGTTCTCCATTCGTCACTACTACACCCTCCACGGAGTCAAGGCGGTTGAGAATTTCTCTCGGTCTTCTGGTGTCAAATAGCCATTCAGCTTCTTCTAGTGAGAGTTTGAGAAAATCGACTTGTTTGAATAATTCGCGAATCGTTTGCGGTGCAATGTCAGGATTCGTCCAAAATACAGGACGCCAATTAACATCTAACAAAACCTTGAGGTTGTATTCTTCTGCTAGTTCCAAAGCACGGCGAACTGCTTTACCACTTTCGGGATAGGCTAATTCTAGAGTACCTACAACCAAAAAATCTGCTGCTTCAAATAGCTTGATTGGTAATTGCCCTGCTTGCAGGCGGGTGTCAGCGAATTCTGTGGTACTATACTGTCCAAATCCAGCAAAGTGGCGATCGCCTGATAGGGAGCGCACAACATAAACCTGCCGCGTCGGTGCTGTAGGATGGCGTTGCACACCAGTTGTATCTACACCTATTTTTTGCAATAGCTCTACTAATTCATTACCAGGTTCATCTTCACCCACACAGCCGATAAATCCTGCTGGTATCCCCAGCTTTACCAAGGCGCAGGCTACGTTAGCTGGTGCACCCCCTGGGTAGGGAGTCCAAGACTCGACCTCTTCGAGCGATCGCCCTAATTGATCGGCTAAACAATCAAATAAAATTTCACCCAAGCACAAAACACGGGAATTACTCATCTGATTTTAAAATTTCGATTTTGGAAGAGAAATTTCCAGTATAAAATCTACAATAATTTCTACTCCTTTGTCGGCAGTTGTTCATACAATTAAACAGCATTTTCTGCCACTCAAAATTACTGTTAATTCTTCTAATTAGTGTTATTTAAAGCGGTAATATTTTTGGCTTGATTTTTTATTTGTAAAATAAAATACAATTTTATGTGCCACCCTACTGCTACATAACCGATATAAAAAGAAAAATTAATAATAAGTATTACTGCTAACACTGGAAATGCCTACCAGCAAAAGAATCTTCTAGAATGAAAAAGAGCGATTAAGTACATATACCAAGGAGGATAAAATAAAGCATGGCTGGTGGCGAGTCTCAGACCCCTGTAAGTCTGTCAGACAGAGAACTGCAAATTATCGACTTAGTGGCCGCTGGCTTAACTAATCAAGAAATTGCAGCTAAACTGGAAATTAGTAAGCGTACAGTTGATAACCATATCAGCAACATTCTCACCAAAACGGGTACAGACAATCGAGTAGCTCTTGTCCGCTGGGCATTGCACTGGGGCAAAGTCTGCTTGAATGATGTCAATTGCTGTCCTCTGCCCAACCCAAACAATGAATTAACAGATTACTAGTATGCTGCTAAGCCCATTTTGATAGGTTTTTATTTGTTCTTCTCCTCACGCCTGACGTTCAGTGTGAACCTTTCAAAATTAAGCGCAACAGAGTACTGGAATATTTGTTAGGGGCTAAGACAGTTTTCCCCACTTATGAGAATCATGTTGGCTAGGTCAAGCATCCCAACTGTATGGACAAGGACATTGGCGCGAGGGAGACGCTGCTTCTTTCCACAGAGTGGACGCCTTTCACCGCTGCCAAATGCCCTTGGTAAGTTTCGCCTTTGCTTAAAAGACAAAATATCTAGTGCAGTGCGGCAGAAACAACTAGATAGCTAGAGGAAACCAAAAAGCATATGGTACAAATATTTTTTCCTTCTGCCTCCTGCATAGCACCGATTCAGTAATCTTCAAATGAAAAGAAGGATAAGGAGGACAAAACAATTCAAAAGTCAAAAGTCACGCATTAGAATCTTGACTTTTGACTTTTGACCTCCCGAAGGGTGTCTCCCTTATCTCACCCATAAAGACAATTTCTGAATACTGAATCGACGTTCTAGTAGTAGTCAACAAAAATTAGCAACAATCCACGGGCTGAAACGGTACATTTGAAAGAAATCTATATTGCTCCATCAGCTTGGGGAGCAGTGTTGTTATGAATACTTCTACTTATGCGAAAACAAACGAGTTTCCCTTTGACTTTGTTAATTTTGATTTAACCACACCTCAACCGACCTTAGATGCCGATTTACTCAGACAGCTATCGTTTATTCCAGGCTTGAAAGAAATTCTCATGCTGCGACAGGTTCATGCTCTAGAACATGCCACAGTTTGGGTTCTGAGTGAATCTAAAAGCACTCATCCTCCTCTCGTCACCTCTAGCAATTTTCAGATAGACAACGAACTTTTAAGTGGTTTGTCTACAGATCGGGGATTTTTCCTTTATGGCGAGGTAAATATCAGCGATTTGCGACGCGCGGTTACACTTGCCCTACATCGGCTGACGAATGGAGAATGGCATTTAGCTGTACATCCCCGTTGCGGCACAAATTTATCAGTGGCAATGTTGTTGACAGCTGGACTTGCTGTGGGTGCCCATGTTTTGCTACCGCGAGGACCGATTGAACAACTCGTTGGTTTAGGATTAGCGGCAACAACAGCAGCAGAACTAGCCCCTAATATAGGTGCTTTAGCACAACGTTACTTGACAACTGCTATTCCCTTTAATTTAGAAACTGAAAACATAACACGTACCCATGACGTTTGGGGACGAGAAGCGTATTTTGTGAAAGTACGCTGGCGGGAGTGAGAGGAGGGGGAGAGGGGGAGATGGGGAGAAAGTTTTTAATCCCTAATCCCTAGTCCCCAGTCCCCAGTCCCTAATCGCTCATTCAGGAAAATCAATATCATGAGAAAACTTTATTTTTTACTCCCTGGGACAGATGGCAAATTTGCCTGCGGTGGTCTTTGGGCAGAATTAAAAACATTTAATCTAGCCAAGCTCATTTGTCATGCTGATGTCGTGACTTACCGTCAACGAGAAGAGGGAAAACTTTTCATAGATGATGTAATTCAACAGAAAAATTTAGATGATGTGATTTTTGTCGTTAGTTGGGGATTTGATGTAGCTCAACTTGTTGCCAAGCTCAAACAATATAATGTTGTGTACCATGCTCACAGTGCTGGTTACGGTTTTAAACTTCCTGGGAGTATTCCAATCATCACTGTTAGCCGCAATACAATGGGATATTGGGGACAAATTTCACCTAATTCTTTGATTTATTATTTGCCCAATCAAATTGGTAATGAATTTCAAAATTTCAATCTTGAAAGAGATATTGATGTTTTAGTTCAGGCTCGCAAATCTTCTGAATATTTAATGCAGGAATTGATTCCAGCTTTGCAGCGGCATTGTCAAGTATTTGTGGTTGATTCCTATGTAGAAGATTTAGCAGGACTATTCAATCGGGCTAAGGTTTATCTTTATGATTCTGCTGAATATTGGGCACTACAGGGCGTAAGTGAAGGATTTGGTCTGCAACCAATGGAAGCTCTTGCTTGTGGTTGTCAGGTCTTCTCCAGTATCAACGGTGGACTGTCTGATTACTTAGATCCTGGATTTAATTGCTATAAAATCGCTGGTTATTCAAAAGAATATGATATTCAACGTATTTTAAAAGTTCTTGCAGATTGGACATCGCCAGCATTACCTGAAGATTTTTTTGCAGAGTATCGGACTGAAAATATTACTAAGCGTTTGCAAATTATTCTGGATGACTTAAATGAGTTTTTTGACCACAAAATTCATCAACCTGCTAATATTAAGAGTCTGACAAGAATGCGCGTGAAAAAATTACGCATACAGAGTATATTCGCGAAGATAAAAAAGAAATATTTGAGAATTTAATCAAAAACCATGCCCCTCGTGGGCGTGGTTTTTTATTTACACAACTGCTTGCACTCTACGAAGGTAGCGATCGCCTGCGACTCTAAGAGGTTGTTTGAAAAGTGGTTGGCTGTGATTTTCGGCACTTATTGATCCCCCCTAGCCCCCCTTTTTAAGGGGGTAACTGGAATCAAAGTCCACGGCAGGTGCTTTATGCCGGGGAAAGAGTCCACCGCACTGCCTCCCCTTTTTAAGGGGGATAATGGGGGATCTAAAACTTTTTGCTACCGACAAGAGAACTTTTAAAACATCCTCTAACCACCTACCCTACGATCTTCTTCACTTTTTGCGACAGAACCAACTTTCTACCATAGCCAATGGCAACGAACCCTGTCACATTCATAAACAAGCTGTAAACAGCAGCAGGAACTGCCATATCAGGGTTGTTAAGTAGTCCGGCGGTAATTGCGATCGCAAGTGTACCATTTTGAATACCAACTTCAATGGCAATGCAGATTTGCTGAGCAAGATCGAGGTTGAACAGCTTGCTAATATATAACCCTCCAAGTATTGAAAAGACATTCAACAGTACACAAGAGATTCCAACCTGAAGAATAAAGCCAGGGAGGCGATCCCACTCGCGAATGATGAGTGCGATGATAATGATCGCCAGTAATGCGATCGCCAGGCGGCTAGTAACTTTTTCGAGGCGGAGGGCAAGTTCTGGAAATATTTGCCGCAAATACATTCCCAACCCAATCGGAACGAGCGTAATTAGAAAAATTTGCAGCATCGTTGAACTAATGGGTAGTGCGATCGCAGCAGTTCGACCGATAAAATGCTGGAGTGCAAGATTTGCAAACGTGGGAATCGTAAATACTGTGATGATACTGCTCAATGCTGTCAGGGTGACAGAGAGTGCAACATCCCCCTTGGCAAGGTATGTAATTAGATTTGATGATGGCCCACCTGGACACAGTGCCAGTATCATTAACCCGACTGCGATCGCAGGTGGCATTGGCACAACTTTAGCAATTACAAAGCCAATAATAGGTAAAATAATTAACTGACTTATTAAGCCTATCGAGACAGCTTTAGGATACTTGCTCACACGCTGAAAATCTTCTGGCAGCAACGATAGACCCATCCCCAGCATAATGATAGCTAGCGCGATAGGTAATAGAACAGTAGTTAAAAAACTGGCTTGCATAATCTTGTTTTAACCATTTATTGTTGGTGAATTTGATAAATTCTTTGCCGTTATCATAAAATACATCGGCTACAAGCTGGTTACATACATCGAATTAACTAAAGCAGCAAAGTCACAATTTCACCATCACGCTGAGGAAACAATTATGGCATCAGCAATCATGGTCGAAGGCAAATGGATAACCGATGGGAATGAGCAAAATCAAAGCGGTGAGTTCCATGAGATACCAACAACCTTGCGCGATCGCGCGAGTGCAGATTTGACGAACGGCACGATCGCTTCGCGCTTCGCTAAGGTGTAGTTGCGATCGCATTATGATCTTGAAAGCTGGCTGCCTTCTTGTATTAGTATTTTATTGCGACCATGACGCAAACAACGCCGAGAAAGAGGAGTGAGTTTAATGAGTCGTCGGTTGTTGATAACTGGTGGTGCGGGGTTTATTGGCTCAAATTTTGTCCATCACTGGTGTAAGAGTTATCCAAATGACACAGTTGTAGTATTGGATGCCTTGACTTACGCAGGAAATCGGGCAAACTTGGCAGGATTGGAGGAACAAGAGAATTTTCGCTTTGTACAAGGTAATATATGCGATCGCTCTATTATCGACAATCTACTACAAACTGAAAATATCGACACTATCGCCCATTTTGCCGCTGAATCTCATGTGGATAGATCGATTTTGGGACCTGGTGCTTTTGTAGAAACTAATGTAGTGGGTACGTACACTTTACTAGAAGCTTTTCGCCAACATTGGCAGGCAAATTCCAAACCCACTAACTATCGATTTCTGCACGTTTCTACTGATGAAGTATACGGTAGTCTCGCCCCCAACGACCCTCCTTTCAGCGAAACTACTCCATATGCTCCCAATAGTCCCTATTCGGCATCGAAAGCAGGTAGCGATCACTTAGTTCGTGCTTATTACCATACTTACCAACTACCAACTATTATTACGAATTGCTCTAACAATTACGGCCCTTATCAGTTTCCTGAAAAACTCATTCCTCTAATGTGCATCAATGCCTTGATGGGTAAACAATTACCAGTATATGGTGATGGTAAAAATGTCCGAGATTGGCTTTATGTGGGCGACCATTGTAGTGCTTTAGATGTGGTAATTCATCGCGGTGTAGCAGGTGAAACTTACAATATTGGCGGCAATAATGAAGTAGAAAATATTAATTTAGTACGAATGTTGTGCCAGCTGATGGATGAATTGGCCCCGAATCTGCCAGTTAGTCCAGCATCAAACTTAATTACTTTTGTCAAGGATAGAGCCGGACATGACCGGAGATATGCCATTAATGCGACAAAGATAAAAACTCAATTAGGCTGGACACCTTCAGTTAGTGTTGAACAGGGTTTACGTCTGACTGTGGAATGGTATCTTACTCACCGCGACTGGTGGCAACCTCTGCTGTCTGAGGAGTATCAGGCATACTATCGCAAGGTTTATGCTTGAGAAGGTTGTTAGTGGTTAGTGGTTAGTGGTTAGTGGTTAGTGGGCACTCTTGCAATGGAACTGGAGAAGTAAAAAGTAAAAAGTAAAAAGGTAAAAGAAAAAATTCTTTCTTTTTACTTTTAGCTTTTAACCCTTCGCTGCGCCCCTTGGGCATGCTTTTGACTTATTTTTGCCCAATGCCCAATACCCAATGCCTAATTCCCACTCTCCATCTCTCACTCTCAATCTAACAAGCTAGCGACAGCAGCAGCTAATTCTGCTGGTTCTATTGGTTTGGGAAGATGCTTTTGAAACCCTGCGGATAATGCTTGATGGCGATCGCTCTCTCCAGCATAGGCTGTTAGGGCGATCGCTGGAATTTTTGCGCTCTGTTCCCGTTTCAGTGTCCTGACTCGGCGGATGAAAGTATAGCCATCTTCTGTTGGCATACCAATATCACTGACCAATATATCTGGTTGGAACTGTTATTAATAATCGTAGTATTAATAATCGTAGGGTGGGCAACCCCACCAATGTGAAATCAAGATTGTTCGAGTATAGCAGTTGATGCCCACCCTAGATTTGCTGTTCTTACCAATTTCAAAGTGCAGGGGATAAATTTTACCCCTGCTTCTGTTGATTTAACAACTTAGGAACCGCCAGCCCAAGTTACCCATTTGTGGGATAAACCAGTATGCACGACCCCCTCACTCAATTCTCTTTCAGTTACGGTTGCTGCTGTTAAATCTACACCATTTAGTTCTGCTTCATTCAAATTAGCCTCAATTAAATTGGCTTGATTGAGATTGGCACCACTTAAATCTGCACCACTTAATTCTGCTTCACTTAAGTTTGCTTTCTTTAAGTTGGCTCTCACTAAATTTGCACCCCGCAAATCTGCACGACTTAAGTTTGTTTCCTCAAGATTGACATTAATTAAGTCTGCTCCAATTAGGTTAACCTCACTCAAGTTTGCACCAATCAGATTTGCTCCACTTAAATCTGCATCAGTCATATTTGCCCGACTGAAGTTACATCCACTCAAATTGGCTCGACTGAGGTCTGCTCCACTCAAGTCTGCTCCACAGAAATTTGCACCACTTAAATCAGTGTCACTTAAGTTTACTTTATGCAGATGTGCACCAATAAAATCTCGTTTCCCTGCTGCATATTCACTTAGGAGCATTTTAACGTCCATATTGTCTCCCTCGCAATTGTTACAAATCAGCAATTTTTTATGAGTTTCACTCTACCCAAACCACACTAAAGTTGAGTTGCTAGCAACTGAGTTTTTTAGCTAAATCTTGTTCTCTTATTGTGCTAGAGTTTTGAGGTGATGCAACACTTGCTTAACGGAAATATGCATAAGCTAGCAATATTTAGCTAGATGATGGAATGTATTAGGTGGAAAAAGGTTCTAATTCTGGCGTTGCTGAATCAAGATATGAATTTACAATTCACGGGTATGTAGAGACGTAGCAATGCTACGTCTCTACAATGATTTGGCATCGAGCTACAAAAATGTATGCAAACATAATTCATG
>NZ_JACAEU010000085.1:0-37793 GCF_013388695.1 Fischerella sp. | reverse complement strand
CTGCGTGGGTGAAGAAACTCCTCCAAGTAAGTCGAGTCGTAGAAAGAGGAAACCCAAAGAGTGATCTTTGGAATCTCCCGCTACACCCGCAAGGGTTAGCGGTGAGAGGATGTCAAAGAATTGCCAAAGTAGATGGTGAGATTAAACCAGCAGAACAAAAAGTGATTGATGCGATCGCCACTAAATTTAACATCGACTTGAATTCAATTAAGTCATTAGTCAATAGTCATTAGTTAGTAGTTAGTGGTTAGTGGTTAGTAGTTGTAGAGACGTGCCATGGCACGTCTCTACATTGGTTAGTGGTTAGTGGTTATTTCCAATGCCCAATGCCCAATTCCCAATTCCCAATTCCCAATTCCCAATGCCCAATGCCCACTCCCCATTCCCTAACTGCCCCCAAAGCATAAAACGTGAATTTTACGCAATACTGATATCAGAACTTTTACACAGAACAACCAAAATGGAAATTATACCTAGTAGTACCCCTCTTTTAGAGTGGGGAGGAGATGGATTAGCAATAGGATTTTTTGAGGACGGCGTAGATTTAACTGGCGAACTGGCGGCTTTAGATGAAAAGTTTGCTGGGTGTTTAAAAGAACTAATTGCCGAAGAAGAATTTAAGGGTAAAACAGGCAGCAGTGTTTTCACGCGAGTGGTTAGTGGTAGCCCAGTTCGCAAAATTATGCTAGTTGGTTTAGGTAAGCCAGAGGCTGTAAAACTAGATACACTGCGACGTGCAGCAGCAGTAGTTGCCCGGATAGCCAAAAAGCAAAAGTGTAAAACTTTAGGCATTAGTTTGCCAGTTTGGAATAACGATCCTGCACAAACTGCTCAAGCACTAGCTGAAGGCGTACAACTGTCACTGTACCAAGATAATCGCTTTAAGTCCGAACCAGAGGATAAAGGAGCACAATTAGAAACAGTAGAATTACTAGGATTGGGTGGACAAGAAGCAGCTATTACTCATGCCAATCAAATCTGTTCTGGGGTAATATTAGCGAGGCAACTGGTAGCGGCTCCTGCTAACGAAGTAACGCCGATTACTATGGCAGAAACCGCAATGGCGATCGCCTCAGAACACGGTTTGCAAGTAGAAATCTTGGAACAGGAAGACTGTGAAAAGTTAGGCATGGGTGCTTTTTTAGGAGTGGCAAAAGCTTCTGATTTACCACCGAAATTCATTCACCTAACTTACAAACCAGAAGCTACACCAAAACGCAAGCTAGCAATTATCGGTAAAGGTTTAACCTTCGACTCTGGCGGACTCAATATCAAAGTTGCAGGTAGCGGCATCGAAAATATGAAAATAGATATGGGCGGTGCAGCAGCTACTTTAGGTGCAGCAAAAGCAATTGGTCAGCTCAAACCAGATGTAGAGGTTCACTTTATCTCCGCAGTCACTGAGAACATGATTAGCGGTCGTGCCATGCACCCAGGTGATATTCTCAAGGCATCTAACGGTAAAACGATAGAAGTTAACAACACCGATGCGGAAGGACGTCTAACTTTGGCAGATGCTTTAGTTTTTGCCGACAAACTGGGAGTAGATGCGATCGTGGATTTAGCAACTCTCACTGGTGCTTGCGTTATTGCTCTTGGTGACGAGATTGCTGGTTTGTTTACTCCTGACGATGCTTTGGCTAAGCAGCTAGAGACAGCAGCTGAAAGCGCAGGTGAAAAAATTTGGCGAATGCCAATGGAAGAAAAGTACTTTGAGGGAATGAAGTCTGGTATTGCGGACATGAAAAATACAGGTCCACGTCCTGGCGGTTCCATTACCGCTGCTCTCTTCTTAAAGCAATTCGTCAAAGATACACTTGCCTGGGCACATTTGGATGTAGCCGGGCCTGTTTGGACAGATAAAGAAAACGGCTATAACAGCCCCGGGGCAACAGGTTTTGGTGTTCGCACTCTTGTAAATTGGGTTTTGAGTAATGCCTAAATTCAATCACCCCTTTTAGAGGCAACCAAGTTAATCTTGTATTTGCAAGGGTAGGTGTTATGCCTGCCCTGAAATTTTTCTCTGATTGAGAAATTGTAGATAGTAATACCAAGTTGTGTTCAGATATCGCAATTCGTGCCCTCTCCCCCTCCTCTCTCCCAAATTGGGAGAGGGGTGCCGACAGGCGGGGTGAGGGAAGTACCATCTTTGACTGCAACCTAGTATAAGTTCTCTGAAACTGCTATTATTTCGTGCTGGTAGCAAAATCTCAGCAAAAGCGCGTGTCGAAAAAATGATTTTAGGGAGGGAATAAGTGCTGTGAAAGGAGGAAGTAAATATCAACCACTTTTGGAATATCTCCAAAAAAACAATTCCTCTGAAATCAGCCTCACTTTCACAGAAATTGAAAAATTAATTAATAACACCCTACCCGACTCAGCCAGAAAAGAACGCCGATGGTGGGGAAACCGTAGCACAGGCTCACCCCAAGCGTCAGCTTGGATGAAAGCAGGGTACGTAGTAAAAGACTTTGACCTAGATACAGAAACCGTTACTTTTCGCAAACCGACTGGTGGCTACAAAGTCCAAACTGCAACTAATACTATCAATTGGAACAGCAAAACCATCAAAGCACTACGCCTTCAAATGGGACTTTCCCAAAAAGAATTTGCCGAAGAGTTAGGTGTTCGTCAGCAAACTGTGAGCGAGTGGGAAACAAGTGTATATGAACCAACTCGCGCCACATCAAAACTTTTAAGCATGGTAGCTGAAAAAGCTGGATTTAAATACAAAACTGAAGATTAAATTCTTTCTTGACAATTTGACACGCTACCGTGTAAAAACATAAATAGACTTCTTGGAAAAGTCGTTTTTGCACTGTTTCGGGTAAAGGGGAGCGTAAGCGCCCTTGGAGGTTCCATGCCACATACTTTATGCCGGGAAACCCGTCCACCGCAGTGGCTCCTCCATTGTAGCGACTGGCGTGAAAGGTTAAAGGGTTTTTATTTTCTCTTTTCCTTTCCCCTTAACCTTTTCCCTTACAACTGCTGCGAATTCTAATCTGGCAAAAAGTCATACTTCAAGCATCGTCATACGACTGGTTTTGGTATGCGGACGCTAGTTAATTGAATATTGAGTAATAGCCGATCGGTGTGGGGTGATCAAGTGAGGCCTTTCCCCTGCATCACCCCAACTCCCCACCTCCCCATATCTTCTCCTACTCAGTCACTTCCGTTCTGGATGTCCTCTTTCTTCTGGTGAAGGCGTACCCATATTGTTAATTGCTGCGATCATCTGATACAACCGTCCCAAGTCTCGTTGATTGAAGTAAAGGACTAAGCGGGGTAAATCAAAAGTTTCATCTTGTGCTTCTTGAGGTAAAGCCTGGCTTTTTTCAATCCGTCCTGTTACCAGAATGTCACTGAAATTAGCATTCAATTGCTCGACTTCAACCTCTGATAAATCTATCTTGAGACGAATTACTAGGCGATCGCCCACATAGCGGCTGGAGTGATAAACCTGATAAAAACGGGTTATGGCATTGCAAGCTACAACCAAGTCATCTGTTACGGTGTACAGGCTGGGGTCTTCAGGACTAACCAGACCTTTATGCAATAATTGTTTATCTATATATTCGCTCCAAGACCGCCAGTAGTCACCACCAGGGCGATCAATTAAAACCACAGGCACCGGGCCGAATTTACCTGTTTGGCTTAAAGTCATGCACTCAAATGCTTCGTCTTGGGTGCCAAAGCCACCAGGGAATAAGGCAACAGCGTCGCTTTCTTTTAACAGAAATAATTTGCGGGTAAAGAAATATTTAAAGTGAATTAGCTTGGGATCACCTTCTATAATTGGGTTCGCTTGCTGTTCAAAGGGCAGCTGAATGTTTAAACCAAAGGAATTTTCTCGTCCAGCACCTTCGTGACCAGCTTGCATGATCCCACCGCCACCGCCAGTCATAACCATGAATCCTAGCTGAGAAACATAGCGAGCAAAGTCAACTGCCATGCGGTATTCTGGACTTTCTGACGATAGGCGAGCCGAGCCAAAGATGGTCACTTTACGAACATGTCGATAGTCATAAAAGAGCTGGAAACCCCGCTCCATATCCATTAAAGAAGCCGACAATATTTTCCAGTCGAGGCGATCGACTTCAGTTTCAGCCAGACGCACTATAGTTGCTAGTGCTTGCTGGATATATTGCCGATTCTTTAACGTTGGTAAGCGCTCAAGTAAATCAGCGATATCGGTTTGGAGAGACTCTAAAGTGTCAAACGACGCAGATGAGGTCATGAGAAATCCAGCCAAGATGGCATTATATTTTACCTAAATTTTGATTTGACTTGGAATTTGTCAACCGCTACGGGTCGCCAACATTCTATTGTCAATAATTCAAGTCATTTGTCCTTTGTCTTACCCTACGGGAAGCCGAAGAAAGTGCATCTATGTCTTTTGTGTAAGGACAAATGACTAATAACCAATGACTAATGACCAATGACTACTTTGTCACATTAAAAAGCACCTTTGGTTAAAAATAAACCAAGGCACTGGTGACGGCTGCCGTTGCCAACATATCCTGAGGGGAGGAAAATATTTGACGTGGGATTTTATTTTAAACAGACGTAGCTTCGTACGCCTCTACAGGACATGCCGCCCCAGAGATTGTATTTCAAAATTTAACCCACTTTGTATCACTGCTGCAAGCCTAAGATAGAGACTGGAAAGCAATTAAAAATTCAAAATAAGAAATTAAGAATTTTTAATTTATTGACTCTTAGCGTCTATTTTGAAACACAAAAAAGCACCTCCGGTTGCAATAACCAAGGCGCTATCACTCTTTTGCTAACCAAAAAATACTTTTGAGTAGAAGGAAAGATGCTAGTAAGGTGTAGCAGGAATAAACCTACAATCAGGAGTAACTTAAAAATTAGTAAAATCAGTAAGTTTGCCTCCTATTTTTTACCTCTAAGTACTAGCTCTTTCTACTAAAGTATGAGCGAAAAAGAGTGAAAATGAATCACAGATGACTTGACTAGGAGAAACTTTTTGTTATTCTGTTTGGGCAGTAAAATACAGCGCAAACTACAAGATGGAAAAATAACAGTCCAGAGGCGAAGCTTAGCACCTCTGAGTTTTTGCTGCCAAAAATCGCCCTTATTTTGGAGAGAAAAAATACTCCAAAGGTATTTGCAGCAAATTAGATTTTAAAGATATTTTTCCAAAGTATTAGCTAATGTAGTTTTTGGCACAGCACCTACTACCATGTCAACTTTTTGCCCACCCTTAAAAATCATTAATGTGGGAATACTGCGGATACCATATTGACTGGCAACATTAGGATTCTCATCTGTGTTGACTTTCACTACCTTGAGTTGACCTTCGTACTGAGCTGCAATTTCATCCACAACGGGGGCTACCATCCGGCAGGGACCGCACCAGGGTGCCCAAAAGTCAACTAAAACAGGAACTTCGCTGTCTAATACTTCCTGCTTAAAAGTAGAGTCGGTAACTTGTGCGGCTGCTGACATGGCTACAAACCTTTGCCTATGATATTTTGATTGTGCTGAAATTCTACCATAGCAAAAAGCACTGCTTGGAGTGAGGCATATACAATTTGTACATACCTTTAGTTTTTATTTATAAACATAAGGAACCGCCCGAACAGCAGTCCGGGCGGAGTGTGGTGTGAGGAGTGAACGGAAACATGCGTCTCCGCTATTTCTATTGTAGGCGACATATGTGATTTTTCCAGTAAATGTTTTAGAGTCTGGAAAAATTTCTTTAAGGGTAGTTGGTTGTTGGTGGTTAGTGGTTAGTAGTTGGTCATTAGTCATTAATCATTTGTCATTGGTTAGTGGTTAGTAGTTGGTTGTTGGTTATTTCCAATGCCCAATACCCAATGCCCAATGCCCATTCCCCCCATCCCCCACTCTCCCACTCCCCCTACTATCCACCAACCACTAACTACTAACCAGTCTTTATTTGCCCATACCTAATTGTTGAGCTTTTTGGTATACTTTACCCTCAGTTAATAAAGAAGGAGCAATTACAACTTCAACTTGTTGCATTTCCTTGATATTTTTCGCTCCTAATGTACCCATACTCGTTTTTAAAGCTCCCAACAGATTATGAGTACCATCATCAAGCTGGGCCGGACCAACGAGAATTTGTTCTAGGGTGCCAGTGGTACCTACACGAATGCGCGTCCCACGGGGCAATACTGGACTGGGAGTTGCCATACCCCAGTGATAACCCCGCCCAGGCGCTTCAGCAGCCCTAGCAAAGGGAGAACCAATCATGACTCCGTCAGCACCACAAGCAATGCACTTACAGATATCGCCGCCAGTAATTAAACCGCCATCAGCAATAACTGGAACATAATTACCAGTTTCTTGGTAATAATCATCCCGTGCGGCAGCACAATCTGCGATCGCCGTTGCCTGTGGCACACCCACTCCCAACACTCCACGAGAAGTACAAGCAGCACCAGGGCCAATTCCCACCAATACCGCAGCTGCCCCTGCTTTCATTAAATTAAGGGTAACTTCGTAAGTCACGCAATTCCCTAACACGACGGGAATGGGCATTTCTCGGCAAAATTGTGCCAAATCAAGTGGCACTACAGACTCTGGCGACAGGTGTGCTGTGGAAACCACTGTTGCTTGTACAAAAAATAAATCTGCCCCTGCTTTTGCAACTACAGAACCATATTTGCTTGCCCCTGCTGGGGTTGCACTAACTGCGGCGATACCGCCTCTTTGCTTAATTTCTTTAATTCTTTGTTCAATTAATTCTGATTTTATTGGTTCGGCATAAAGTTCTTGCATCAAAGGGACAAATTCTTCTTTGCCCACAGCGGCTATTTTGTCTAAAATTGGCTCTGGATCAGCATAACGAGTTTGGATTCCCTCTAGATTCAGCACGCCTAATGCCCCTAAGTTTGATAACAGCACAGCCATGCGAACATCTACTACACCATCCATTGCACTAGCAATAATTGGGATTTCTCGCTCAATGTTGCCGATACGCCATTTTGTATCTGCCAAACTCGGATCGAGGGTTCCCCTGCCAGGCACTAAAGCTATTTCATCTATTCCGTAAGCCCTGCGAGCTGTTTTTCCTCGCCCAATTTGTATTTCCACGCTGTTAATGTTCCCAAACCTGTTTAAGCTAGGGTATCAAATTGTGGCGATAATTGCAGCGATTTTTTTAAAAAAACGACTTAATGATGTAGAAGATACAAACAGTAAAAAGAACAATAACAAGGCTTAGTTAATCAGTTTTTGAGTAGTTTAGATTTCTATTTAGTGTTAGGGCAGATTATCAATAAGTAGGTATTGAGGTGTCGGTTATTACTTAACTTTATGCTGAGTATTAGTAAAGTTATTCGACGCTTGAATCCTTACAATTTGTTTTACTTGAGTAAGGTGTTAATTAGAACATTTACTATTATAGATAGCAATAGGTGATGGAGTTATGAAGAGAGTGGGAGATGGGGAGATGGAGGGAATAACCACTAACTACTAACCACTAACTACTAACTCTTGACTCTTGACTAATGAATACGGAAATTTCACCCTTTGAGAGTGAGCAGTGCAGGGATTTGTATTGTTACTATAAATTTCAGGCTATTCAGATTAAATATTTAAGCAACAGATATTAAACCTTGATTCAATCTGAGACTTTAGAACTACTCGAATGGCATCGCCTCTGCCAGCATCTATCCACTTTTGCGGCAACCAAACTGGGGGCGATCGCCGCACGCGATCTGAAAATTCCTAACTCTCAAGCTGAGAGTGAGTATTTATTGGCGCAAACCAAGGAAGTTTACGAACTCGAAAGTCGCCTGACGAGTGGACTCTCGTTTGAGGGAATTCAAGATATTGGCGATTTCCTAGAAAGGGCAGAACTGCAAGGAGTTTTAGCTGGAGATGAACTGCTAGCTATAGCCACCACTCTTGCTGGTACAAGAAATTTGCGTCGTGTTATCGATAACCAGCCAGATTTGCCTATTCTGACAGAGTTAGTTGCTGAGTTACGAACTTATCCAGAACTAGAGCAGGAAATTTACCGCTGTATAGACGAACGCGGACAAGTAACCGACCGCGCCAGCCAAAAACTCGGAGATATCCGTGCTGAACTGCGGAAATTACGCAGCCAGATCGTGCAAAAATTACAAAATATATTACAGGCAAAATCGGGTGCAGTTCAGGAACAGATCATTACCCAACGAAGCGATCGCTATGTGATTCCTGTGAAAGCTCCTCAAAAAGATGCTATTCCTGGCATTGTCCACGATACTTCCACCAGTGGCGCGACGCTGTACATAGAACCGAATTCTATAGTGCCATTGGGCAACCAATTGCGGCAGCTAGTCAGAAAAGAACAAGCAGAAGAAGAAGCCATTCGTCGTGCTTTAACAGAACAAGTGGCAGCAGTAAAACCCGATCTGGAAAGATTGCTAGCCATTGCCACCACTTTAGATTTGGCAACTGCCAAGGCACGTTATAGCCTCTGGCTACAAGCCAATCCCCCCCGCTTTATTAATCGGGAAGCAAATGAATACATCACCTTACGGCAATTGCGTCATCCGCTGTTGGTGTGGCAGCAACACCACGAACAAGGACAATCAGTCATCCCTGTAGATTTACTAATTCAGCCAGAAATTCGAGTAGTTACGATTACGGGGCCAAATACAGGCGGTAAAACAGTTACTCTAAAAACCTTGGGTTTGGCAGCCTTAATGGCGAAAGTGGGTTTATTTGTTCCTGCCCGCGAACCAGTAGAACTGCCTTGGTTTGACCAGGTATTGGCAGATATTGGTGATGAACAGTCCCTTCAGCAAAGTTTATCTACTTTTTCGGGTCATATCCGCCGCATTAGCAGGATATTGGAGGCATTGGGGACAGGGGATAGGGGACAGGGGATAGGGGATGAGGAATCCCAATCCCTGGTACTCCTCGATGAAGTCGGTGCAGGTACAGATCCCGCTGAGGGTAGTGCTTTAGCGATCGCCCTGTTGCGCTATCTGGCAGACAACGCGCAGTTGACTATGGCAACGACTCACTTCGGTGAACTAAAAGCGCTGAAATACCAAGATGAGCGATTTGAAAATGCTTCTGTAGAATTTGATGAAACAACCCTTTCACCCACTTACCGACTGCTGTGGGGAATTCCGGGACGTTCCAACGCCCTCGCAATTGCCCGACGTTTGGGATTAAAACCAGAAGTTGTGGAACAGGCAAAAACCAACTTAGGAGGGACAACAGACGAAGTCAACCAAGTAATTGCCGGACTAGAAGCGCAACGCCGCTGTCAAGAAACCAAAGCAGCACAAGCACAAGATTTGTTGCAGCAAGCTGAGCGTTTATATAAAGAAGTATCTGAAAAAGCCGCAAATTTACAGGAAAGGGAACGAACTTTGCGTGCTTCACAAGAAGTGGCAGTACAGCAGGCGATCGCCCAAGCTAGAAGCGAAATTGCTAAGGTGATTCGCCAGTTGCAGCAAGGCAAGCCCACTGCCCAAGATGCCCAGCTAGCAACAAATGCTTTAAATCAGGTCGCTGAAAAATTTATACCACCACCGCCACCGAAACCAAAAGTAGGATATGTTCCCAAAGAAGGCGATCGCATTCGTATTCCCAAGTTAGGGCAAACAGCAGAAGTGTTGACTGCACCAAACGAGGATAGTGAATTAACCGTCCGTTTTGGGATTATGAAGATGACAGTCAAGCTAGAAGACGTGGAATCCCTGGATGGTAAAAAACCTGAACCGATAGTAAAACCAAAACCAGCCCCAGCAGCAACACCAGTTACTCCAACTCAACCAGCCCCAGCAATCCGTACGTCCAAAAATACAGTAGACTTGCGCGGACGCAGAGTTGCTGATGCGGAGTTAATTATAGACAAGGCAATTTCAGAAGCAACAGGGCCAATCTGGATTATTCACGGACACGGCACTGGAAAACTGCGGCAAGGTGTTCACGCCTTTTTGCAACAACACCCCAGAGTTAGTCGCTACGAAGCTGCGGAACAATCTGATGGTGGTACTGGCGTTACTGTTGCTTATGTAGAGTGAAATAGGTAAGGCGCTTGTTTAGCCCTGTCAAGGTGGGTGAAAAATCCGCTTTAATTTCGCCAATTTGATTGTTATTTTACTTGGTGGCTTAGTGTCTTGGTGGTTAATAAAATTTATTTTTGAACCACAAAGGCACAAAGGCACAAATAAAAGCCCATATTGAAGTTTACATCATCTCCAAACTGATTTTTTGATACTTTATCTTCATTTTGAAAGTAGAAAGCCCATGAAAAAATCAGCGATCGCAGCTAAAGCATCTCCAAACTGTGGAATCAAAAACAACATCATTAAAGCAAATAATCCATATTGACTTTTTTCCAATGGTTTTAATGCCGGAAAAATTTCACTGAAAACATAAAATCCATCTAGAGGTGGAACTGGTACGAGATTAAACAAACACAGCATTAAATAGCGAGAAAAGATTATGTTGAAATTTTAAGATTTAATTTATACTTTTGGATTGAGTATATTACTTAAAAAATCTAGTAGCAAAAGTAATGTCTAACGACAAGCCACTTATGCGTCTATGACCTCTTTCAAGTTGGGAGATCCTTAAAAACTCGTAGCTGTATGTAAATATAACAAAGGATTTTCCAACTAAATAGTGTCTTTAAGGGCGATCGCACACACTGCTAATTACAACATAGTTGCATCATGATTAATATTTATTTAGTAATTACCCCCTTGACACTGCAAGAATACTTATTTTTTCAGGCGGCTTGTTGAAATATCCTTGATTAGGTATTCTTTGGGTGTAAATAGAATCAATAAACTTAAATTAGTGAGCGCCATGAGAAATATCTATCTAAAGGTAGATTTATTTATTCTGTATAAAGCTTCAGTTTAAGCAGAAGATAGCCAAACAGCAGTTGGTGTTATTAACAGACAAGACGTAAATAATAGTGCTTGTACTTTTTTCAAAATCGGTTTTCGTCATAGAGTAAGACAAAGACCACAGCTGTTTACCAAACTATCAAAGCTGTAGAAAACGCCAAGCAGCTTGCTGTAAGGTACTTTCTACTAATGGCTTTAGGAAACTAATCTTAATCTGTAAGAGTCTGGTTTCAAAATGGGTAACAGCAATAGCCCCTACCAGCCCGATCACCTATGCTAAAAGTTATGCACTCTGCCGCCAATTCACCCACTCCAACTCCCCAGTGGGAGGATTTAATAAAGCTACCAGCCCCAGATTCAGTTCAGTGGGACAACATCAAAACCCAGTTGGATTTGGTGCTGCTGGCACTAGAAACATTGACTGGCATTGGCTCCGAGGCAATGCTTTCAGCGGCAATCAACCTGAATTTAGAGTCAAGAGTGCCAGACCGTGTAGCGCTATGGCGACTGCGCCAGTCTAACCCGCTACGTAAAGGTCAAGGAGGGCGAAAGAAGCTTGATGTCGAAGAAGCGCGGGCGCTTGTTCTCATTATTTGCTATCTTGCCAAGCAGCATCAAGAATTGATTCGCCGTGCTGTTGGCACTTTAGAACAGATGGCGGAAAACAACCGCGAAGTTCATCAGGCTGCTTTGCTAGGAGATTATATCGATGCTTTCTGCAACACCTACCAAGAACGGATGGAGGAAGATTCGACAATCTCCACGGATGAACTTACCCAGCTTGCTTTAAAACTGCTGATAGATTTGCTTTTTTACAGCGGTCCTGGTGGACATCGCCACCTCTGGCTAGCACTTATAGACCGTTCAACTAAATTTTGAAAATGTCCTGCTTGCAGTTCCTGCCATGCCTCTAACAAATTCTGTTATCCGTCGGTATACACCGCCCACTTGCACGCTAGAAGTCTTGGCGCAAAGCTCATCTCTATCCCGTTGGGTGGGAAAATCTGTCCTGAAAGACCTACGCTTTGAGCTACGCTTTGACGATCCGCAGCAACCAAAAGAACAGAGGATCGTAATTCGGGGCGATCGCGACCAACTGGAGGCTTTGTGTGCAGCAGTAACAAACTACGTGCAGGGTTTTCTCCAAATGTCTCCTGAGAACTTTTGGGCAAATTTCTCAGGTCTTGAGGACTCAAGTCAAGTATCAGACGATCCAGAATCACAAGATCCAGAATTACAAGAACAATTACAATCTCCCGTTTCTACTCAAACAGTAAACAATTTTACAAATCAGATACCAGAAACAGAAATACACATACGACCGAGCAACCATTTAACTCATAATTTGTTCCTCGGTTCCCTTGGTTACCAAGTACCTAACCCTGTTGTTAAACTTAGTCTCCTGCAACTATTTGACCTAGCAACAGCTTTAGATGAATACTCAGCTGATGTGCTAGCACTACCAGCTTTATACCAAAGCAGATCGCCCTTTGGCATTCCTGCTTGGGCACCTGTGGCAGCAGTGCTAATATTAGCTGCGGGTCTGATACCTTTTACCTACCAATATGCTGTCCAAAGCAGAAAAGAACGACAGACGGCCAAAAAAACCGCTCCAAAAGAAGAACAAGTAGCCTTAGAATCTCCTTCAACCCTGGATCTGCCGATACCTACACCTGCACTTACTCCGACCGAACCATTACCATCTGTACCCTTAGGTTCTGGTCTGTCAATACCTGGTTCGAATTTGCCTCCAGCTCCTCAAACATCTCCTCAACCATTTGCAACTGCACCTGTAACACCTGTAACACCTGTAACACCTCAAGCATCTTTAAAAACTACTACTCCTTCACTCTCCGCATCTTCTCCAACATCCTCTTTTACCTCACCTTCCCAATCATCGCCAGGGAATGTGTTAACCGCACCACAAATAACAGCGAATCTTCCTTCCTCTGGAGGAAAAACACCACCATCGACATCAACAAAACCGCAGGAAGCTGGTGTTCAACCCAATTCCCTCCAACAGAACAACACTGCATCAAATCCTCCGGGTGGAGTTGTTACCCCTGGGAATGGATTATTACCAAGCTCACCTAACACTACAACAGGCGGAATATCCTCAAGCATCCCTACAATTCCCCCTCCTATCAGTACCGCCGCACCTAATACTCCTATCAGTAACGCACCTAGTAGCCGTAGTGGCAATCCTTTTCTAGATCCACAAAATAACTTGCCAACAAGCACCTCGGTTGCGCCTGAGGATACCTCGAAATTAGTAGAGAGATTGCGGCAAGGTCGCAATACCCCCACAAATGTTGCTACTAGTAACACATCGTTTGACTTCAAAACCCAGCTGTCAGAAGCAAGACAGTTTTTGCAAAAACGCTGGGAACCACCTTCTGGATTGAAGCAAGCACTAGAATATAGTCTGATTGTGGGTGTTGACGGTACTATTGAACGTATCTTTCCTTTAGGCAAGGCTGCGAGATTATATGTCGATCGCACTGGTATGCCTTTGATTGGTGAGCGCTTTGTTTCTCCTAATCGAAATGGGCAACCTATGAGAATTCGAGCTGTTCTCAGCCCAAATGGCAAGGTGCAAACTTTTGTAGAGACTGATTAATTAGACTTTTTGTAGAAGTTGGGAAAAGGTCAAAGGGCCAAGGTTAAAGGGATTGGAAAACTCCTTTATCTTTGCCCTTTCTCTTTACCCCTTCTTCAAATCATCTACCGAATATTTATGACAGTTGTAAAACTGGTATAAATATTTGATACCAGCATAATTACTGTATTAATCAAGATTGCTGCCACACAAACCTAAAATTGCCGATTTGAAAATAAGGTTTATTCTAACTCTCAGTTATTGTTTCAAGTCCAGTTGTCAAACTGTCTTGATTGCACATTCCAGCGACAGTAATAATCAATACAATGACGATTAAATTCGTCTCCTCCAAGGTCGTGAATATGCAAACACTTGGTCCCCAACAAAGAGATAGTGCAGCTTGGATTTTTCAAACATGGGCTGCTTTTTTGCTATCAATTTCCATGACAACTGTTGGCATTGTGAATTTGCCCGTGGATAGCTGGGTAAAAGGTTTTATGGGCATGGGTATGGCTTTTTCAATTGGTTCGACTTTTTCTTTGGCGAAAACTATGAGAGATTTACATGAAACCAAAAAACTTACTGCCAGAATTGATGAGGCGAAAGTCGAAAGGTTGTTATCTCAACACGATTCTTTAATCAAGTGAAGTTGCTTGCAGAACACTATACCCTGCTCAAATAGAGCGATCGCTGTTTAAATTTCCGCTAATTTATTTTTTTACTTATCAGTTTCACAAACAGTATAAAAACAAAAGGGCTGGAATATCAGCCCTATCTTTTTATTATTTTTGAACCAGTTCAATTTAATAACGAGATTTCTTGTGTTTTGATTTTAGCTTTTTGCGTCGTCGCTCAGAAGCCGCAACTGCACCTTCCACTGGATAGCCCACTACAGGTATTACCTGATATTTACGCTCCTCTTCTAACCGTTTCAGTTCGGTGTAATCAATCCAGTGGATGCAATCAACCGGACAAGTATCAATTGCCTCTTGAATGACTTCCTCCGGATCGCCATCTTGGCGCATTGCCCGCGATCGCCCGTAATCTGGTTCAATATAAAAAGTATTACGGGCAACAAAGGCACAGTGCTTGCAACCAATACAGGTGAGTTCATCAACATAAACACCCTTTTGACGCAGCGTTCCCCCTAATTCAGGCTCTAAACCAGAGCGTTCTGGGGCTTCCCGCAAAAAGCCACCTAGTTCTGGTTCTAGACCAGATCGGTTATCTTCCTGCTCTTCCGGCGACGGCACAAAATCAGACATTACGCACTCCAGCGCTGTACTACCAAGCGAATGGAACCATCTTCATTTTTTTGTTGTTCAGCAACTTGAAAGCCCACACGTGCTGTCTCTTTCACGACTGTGTTGTAAGCATAACGCTGAGTTACCTGACGCAAAAATCCTTCCACAGACAAGTTCTGTTGCCAATATTGTAAGTCAGCTACCAATTCGTATTCTTTGCCATTCCATTTGAAGCCGATATCGTAGCCATTGTCCTGTTCAATAGTAATCTCGGCAGCATGGGTTTGATCGCGATAGCCACGTACTTCGCGCGGGCCCTTCTTCCAGTCTATGCCCAAGTCAGTGAGAGCATCTTGCAAAGATTCAAGGTTACGAATCTGGGTTTTGATTTGGCTAAAGTGTGACATGGTGGTTGTAAATCAACTAAACTAAACTATGTTTGTTTGCAAACTTACCAATCACTGAAAGCGGTTTGTGTATTTACCACTCCAGACTGTTGGACTTTGGCAGCGAAAAATTCTGAGGTTGGCTGTTGACTAAGTACTTGTCCTAGCTGTGCTTCTATTGCTGCTGTCACTTCAGCGCACGAAGCACCCACTATGCCAGTGACTTTTTCTTGTACGCGACCATCTGGATAAATGATGAATTCTAATGTCTCCATGCTTTTGGCCAACCACAAATAGTACTGTTGGAATGTACTGCTCCAGCAAAAGGCTAAAAATATAGCTATTAGGAACGGCATTTTTCCTTAGCTACAAAATTAGCCATTTGTTAACTAATGTTCCATCTCTCAAAATATATATCTCAGAAACTTTACAAAAATTATTAATCTTATTAGTCAACACATCTGTTACATGTAAGTTTCTCTTAACCTAATCGAGAAGTCAAGCTCAAAAGTTAACTGCCAAGGAAATTGTAAAAGTCTGTAAAACAAGCAGCAAAAGTCTTTGCAGAAGTAGAGAGAGTGAGAAATTCCAAGAATTATTGAAAATATTTATCATTATCATTAGCTATGTTCGACAAAATTGAGCCAAAAGCATAACGTAGAAAATTTTCAAAAAATGATAAAAATCAAACAAATAGAGACAAATGACTGCAAAATAGTAAATTTTTAAGGTACAATTATATATTTTTTTGCTTTTTGGGCATAAACGGTTCTGAAATGGAATAACCCAAAATAATAAAACTTTGTTCAGGTGATGATCCTAGTCCACAAGTATCAGGTGCATAAACTGCCCTGTATGTATCTACAGCCACAAGCTCAAATTAATCATTTAGCAAGAAAGTATGCTTATGCCAACGTGTACAATACCTCCTGTGGAGGTAGGCAAAGCAGGGAATCATCTAAAGTTAGGCTTAGATTTTGATTCAACTCAGCTAATTAATTATGGATGCAGAGCAAGTAATGGGTTCTACTAATTTTCCAACAACGATACGTGTCGGAGTACTGGGCTTTGGCGGATTAGGACAGGCAGCAGCCAAAGTACTTGCCCCAAAACGAGAAATGATTCTAGTAGCGGCAGCAGATAACAAAGGTTATGCTTATGCCGCTGAGGGTTTAAATGCCCAAGAGTGCATTGCGACATATCAATCTCAAGGTTCGGTCGGTTACTTAGAACCATTTGGCACATTAACCAACCGTAGCATTAAGGATTTAATAGAAAACGATCATCCTGTAGATGGATATTTTCTGGCTTTACCAAACTTACCCAATGATTTTATCGCCTCTGTAGCCAAGCAATTTATCGAGTCTGGTTGGCGTGGGGTATTGGTGGATGCGATTAAACGTACTAGCGCAGTTGAACAGCTACTGACACAGAAAGAAGAATTGCAAGCCGCAGGCATTACCTACATGACAGGATGCGGCGCAACACCAGGACTATTAACGGCAGCCGCAGCACTGGCAGCCCAAAGCTACGCTGAAATTCATCGAGTAGAAATTACCTTTGGGGTAGGCATTGCTAACTGGGAGGCTTACCGCGCCACCATCCGTGAAGATATTGCCCACATGCCTGGTTACACTGTGGAAACAGCCAGGGCAATGACAGATGCAGAAGTAGAAGCACTCCTGGATAAAACTAATGGTGTGCTGACGTTAGAAAATATGGAACATGCTGACGACGTGATGCTAGAGTTAGCAGGAATTTGTTCGCGCGATCGCGTCACTGTTGGCGGCGTCGTAGATACCAGAAATCCCAAAAAACCTCTTAGTACAAACGTAAAGGTAACAGGCCGCACTTTTGAAGGTAAGATTTCTACTCACACGTTCACATTAGGCGATGAAACCAGCATGGCCGCAAACGTTTGTGGCCCAGCTTTCGGCTATCTCAAAGCAGGCATAACCCTACATCAACGCGGCATCCACGGAATATTCACTGCTGCTGAAATTATGCCGCAGTTTGTCAGATAGGTTTGTAGTAAGCACTTTAGTGCTTAAAAATTTGAGGGCTAAAGCCCTCACTACAAACCTTCAAATTTATTTAATAATTAACTATGGTTCTTCCGTACCTGTTATGCCAAATTATGTTTTTTGGGGAAGTAAAATGCGAATACGCTCAAAGCGATCGCTGTAAAATCTCCAAAATTCACTACGGCGTAATAGTTGATTTACCTCAAAGTCTTCTAATGTTGATCAGTTCCTAAATGCTCATTCAACCAACAACGAACTTTATCACTTCGAGGATTTGAATTTTTACGCTTTAGCCATTTCTTCAAAATATGAATAGCAGTTTGAGTTGTACGAAACTTCGATAAATAACTAAATACGCTATATAACTCAACACAAATTGCCAATATTAATACAATGGCTGTTGCATAGTGAAAAGGACTGCCATCCCAAATAATGTCCCAAATTTTCAGCATATCTATGTAGCACCCCTTTTGATTTAGATTGATTGTTTAGTAAATTTACGTAGCTCTTGCTCTGTGAGTAATTCTTTCGCTACTCTGACAGGGAGGTGTTCTGCATATAGGCGATCGCCTACCTTCTCTCGTAGTTGCAAACTGTCAATTTCCTCACCTACTTGATTAGATTCAACCGGATCGTTGACAAGATAAACTTTGCTAGGAGCATGTTCTCTCAGTAACCGCACCTGCAAACAAGTAGAGACGCGAAATTTCGCATCTCTACAAAGCATTGTGGGCTTATCACCAAGCGTATTGTTATATAGCCCACACAGGCGAGCTTTGTTTGCCTATATACACTCTTGTTAAGTATTGGATAGTTAAAAACACGACTTAATCCCCAATACCCGATCCTAATCCCTAATCCCCAATCCCTCTTCTTCCTCATCCAACATCAATTCTGGAGTTTGAACTACAAACGGTAAATCAGCGCCTAATATACCCCGCTTGATCCTTTCTAGTGTCTCTGGAAAAACCACAAACAGAGGATATATGGTATTTGTTCCCTCGCTTAAAATATGCTTGTAACGAGGAGGCATTAACCACTCATAGTCTTTGTCCAGACAAACTTGTGTTTGTCGCCAGCGTCCTAAAAAATCTGAAAAATCTTCATGGGGACGATGAATAAAGACAAGAATTTCGGCTTCCGTTTTGATTTTCCATTCCGGATCGCACATCAGAATTGCCACATCACACGGTAGGGAAATTGTCTTACCCGTGGTTGTTGCTTCCCCACGCAAACGCACAATTGGCAAAGGTATGGTGATGATGCTTTCGTCTGGACGCCGCAGACTGGGAATCATTTCTAAGTATGGACGATGTTGCTTGAGTAGGGCGATCGCACCAATATTATTGCTGTACTCAGCTAAACTCATTTCATAATGAGATTTTCTTAGGGTCATGATAAAAATTATGAATTATGAATTATGAATTATGAATTATTACTTTTATTTTTAAATGAAGGATGAAAAAAATAATGTTAATCTTTCATCCTTTATGATTAATTTTCTCTTAGCCCAGCTTTTCAAATACCTTGAACAAAGGCAGATACATCGACATCAAAATAGTACCAACCATTCCCCCTAAAACCACAATCATAATTGGCTCTAAAACGCTAGTTAATGCCTTGACTGCCTGTTCTACTTCATCTTCATAAAAATCAGCAACTTTCATTAACATCCCATCTAATTCTCCAGTTTCCTCCCCAATACTAATCATCTGAATTGCCATAGGAGGAAAAACCTTCTCTTTTTGTAAAGCCAGACTAATCATCCCTCCTTGTTGAATTTCTGCACGCGCTGCATCTATAGCATTGGCAACTACCTGATTACCGGAAGTATCCCGCACAATTTCCAAGGAAGTCAGAATTGGGACACCTGAACGAGTCAAAGCACCAAAAGTGCGGCTAAAACGGGCAACTGATGACTTTTGAATTAAGTCACCAAACAACGGCATTTTTAGAGAAATACGGTCGATTGTTTCCTTTCCAACACGAGTTTTGTAGTACTGTTTGTAAGCAAATGCTATTGCCATCAAAAATCCAACAAACACAAAAATTCGCCAACTTCGTAAAACTTCACTACAAAACATCATGAATTGAGTCAAGGGTGGTAATTCTGTTCCTAATTCCTCAAAAATTTTGGCAAAGATGGGAATCAGAAAAACCGTCATACCGACAAAGATGGCGATCGCTATAATACTGACAGCAACTGGATAAGCCATCGCTGATTTGATTTGGTTTTGTAATCGGGCAACATCTTCTAATAACTTGGCTAAGCGATTTAGTACTTCATCTAAAACACCACCAACTTCACCAGCCTGAACCATACTGACATACAACCCATCAAAGCAGTCAGGATGTTTACGCATTGCATCTGAAAGGTTTACCCCATTTTGAACTTCACCACTAATATCCAAAAGGGATTGTTTTAATTTAGGATTACTACACTGCTCGGAAAGTACCCCTAAGCTTCTGACTATTGCTACTCCTGCATTCACCAAAGCGGCAAATTGACGAGAAAAAACTGCTTTATCTTTAACAGAAACCTTGACTAATGATGTCTGAAATTTTTTCAGATCAAAGCCTTGAAATTTTTTCAGTTCTTGAACAACCAAACCCTGTTGTCTGAGGTTCGTACGGGCTTGTGCTAAATTTTCTGCAACAATTTTTTCGGTTCTTGATTTTCCTTGCGAATCTCGAACACGGGCAACGAATGTAGGCATTTCCTCTATACGTGGGGAAGTTTACTATTAGTATTTATTAGTTGTTGGTGATTAGTTATTTGGAAATCACTAGCAAAATCCAAACAACAACGAACTACCAAAAAACAACTCATTTTTAATGCGCTTTTACAGTTCCACCAGCACCAGGTTTTGTAGCCGTAGGTGGTGGCGCAGCACCGATGAGACGCTGCACTTCATCTGGTTTAGAAGTCTTAGACATTGCTGCTTCAAAAGAGATAGTTCCTGCCTTATAAAAATCAGCTAAAACTTTCTCCAGAGTTTGCATTCCTAATTTGCCACCAGTTTGAATAGCCGAGTAAATTTGTGCTGTTTTGCCTTCACGAATCAAGTTAGAAATAGCCGGAGTAACTACCATAATTTCCTGCGCCATCACCCGACCAAATTCACCTGGTTTGGGATTTTTTTTAGGAACTAAAGTTTGGCTAAACACCGCGACTAGCGAGTTAGATAACTGCACTCGCACCTGGGTTTGTCTTTCATGGGGGAAAACGTCGATGATCCGGTCAACTGTCTGCGCCGCTGAACTAGTGTGCAAAGTACCAAATACTAGGTGTCCTGTTTCTGCGGCGGAAATAGCTAAGGAAATTGTTTCTAAGTCCCGCATTTCACCCACCAAGATAATATCTGGATCTTCCCGCAACGCAGCTTTCAAAGCATTAGCAAAGCTCTTGGTATCTTCACTTAATTGCCTTTGGTGGATAAGACTTTTTATTGGTTCGTAAACAAACTCTATTGGGTCTTCCACCGTCAAAATATGTTCTGCCCGGGTACGGTTAATCAGATCGATCATTGCTGCTAGGGTAGTTGTCTTACCAGAACCCGTTGGGCCCGTAACTAAAATCAGTCCTCGGGGCTTTTCTGACATTTCTCGCACTACATCAGGCAGACCTAATTTTTCAAAGTTAGGAATCTTAGAACTCAATGCCCGCAAGCAAGCAGCGTAGGTTCCGCGTTCTTTGTAAACATTGACGCGGAAACGTGCTAATCCCTTTACACCATAAGAACAATCTAACTCCCAAGTCTGCTCTAATGTTTTGCGTTGGGAGTTATTAAGCATACTGAAAATCAACCTTTGACACTGATCGCCAGACAAAGGCTCATCGCCAATGGGAGTGAGTTTGCCACTGATGCGGAAATAAGGAGGCAAACCAGCGGATAAATGCATATCTGAGCCACCCATTTCAATCATTTGCTCCATTAAATCTTCAATCATCATTTCCATAGTTTTTTTCCTTTTTTATTTGTTGATTGTTGCTAGTTGATTGTTAGTGGTTAGTGGTTAGTAGTTAGTTGTTTTCAAATGACCATTAACTCTTGACCCTTGACTCTTGACTAATGACTAATCTTGAAATCGTGGTGTCATGCAGTAAGGACAATCTAACCATTCAGGCTGCAATCCAGCATTACAAGTCCGGCAAGTAAGACTGCTCTTGCGTTTGGCTTTCAACTCAGCTTCTAAACCTGTATCTGTGAAGGTGACTCGTTCTACTTCTTCTAGGGTGGTTGAACCTTGGCGCACTAAGTCCAAGCTGTACGACAGCAAGGTTTTCATGCCCTCTTCGACTGCTACCTCTTTGATGCGTTCTGTTGGTGCTTCTTCATTGATGAGGGTTTGCAGATTTTCGCTAATTCGCATTACCTCATAAACACCACAACGTCCTTTGTAGCCCACGCCATTACAAGTTGGACAGACATGACCTTTGCCGCCTTTGGCTTCTTGAATTTGCTCTGTGGTGAGAGTGTTGGCTTTGTAGAAAGTTACTCCTACTTCTTGCGAAGCTGACAAACCATAACGAGCGAGTTCTTCCACTGTGGGAGTATAGGGAATACGACACTCAGGACATACACGCCGCACCAAACGCTGTGCTAAAACGCCAATCAGTGAACTAGAAATCATGAAAGGTTCAATGCCCATTTCTCCCAAACGGGCGATCGCACCAGGCGCATCATTGGTGTGCAATGTAGTTAAGACTAAATGCCCTGTTAATGCTGCCTCGATCGCTGTTTTTGCTGTTTCCTTGTCTCGTGTCTCACCTACCAGCAGCACATCTGGATCTTGCCGCAAGAAAGCCCGCAAAGCAGTCGCAAAATCTAACCCTTTTTCCCGAATTACCTGTACTTGAGTAATTCCCGGTAAGCTGTACTCGATCGGATCTTCTACAGTACTGATATTAATTCCAGGATCGTTTCTTTCTGCCAGTGCCGAATACAGCGATGTTGTTTTACCAGAACCTGTTGGTCCCGTTACCAAAATGAGACCAAAAGGACGGCTGACCATTTCCTGGACAATCTGTAAAGTCTCTGGATCGGTGATTAACTTATCCAAACCGAGTTGGGTTGCAGAGTTATCCAAAATCCGCAGTACTACCTTTTCCCCGTAGCGACTGGGCAAGGTATTAACGCGGAAGTCTACCTTACGCCCCTCGAACATCCTTCTGATGCGTCCATCTTGGGGTAAACGCCGTTCAGCAATATCTAGGTTGGCGATAATCTTAAACCGAGCGGTAACGGCAGGAATGATTTTTTTCGGCAGAGGGTCAAAAGCCTCACGCAACACCCCATCCTTGCGAAAGCGAATGCGGAGGTTTTCTTCTTGGGGTTCGATATGAATATCAGAAACCTTCTCATGCAGTGCTTTTGCCAGGATTCTGTTAACCAGATTGATCACAGGGGCATCTTCTGCACTCTTCATCGCCGCCCCCAAGTCAGCCTCGGCTTCTTCTGGGGCGTCGTCTAAGTTGAGATTTTCTAGGTTTTCTAAATCTTGATTGATGTCAGTAAATTTTTCTTGTTCTATGTGCTTTTGGCGAACAGCCAAATCATCCAAGTATGAGTTGATGAGCTGCTGGTAATCTTCCTGAGTAATTACCATACGCTGCAATGCCAAGCCTTGGGGGCGCAAGATGCGATTCAGGTCATCCGAAGCTTCTAGATTATCTGGATCGACCATCGCCACCAAAACTGAGGGTGGGTTTTGGTCTTCATGTTTTGTCAGTGGTACTAGGCGGTGACGACGGCATATATCTACTGGGATTAGCGTATCAATTAGATTGGCTAACGTTGTGTTGCCTACTGGGCTAATTTCCGGATCGAGGAATTCAACACCGTAAAGTATTTTAAGTTCAAATAACTGTTGCTTCTTGTACTGTCTAAGTAACTCTGGTGATAATTGTCGCCCCGATATTGATTCGAGTACTTCGGTCAAAGGTCTGCCTGACTTGCGGCTTTCAATCAGGGCTTGTCTCATCTGGTCGCTATTAACAAAGCCAGATTGTACAAGCTTATTGCCGAAGGGCGAAAATTCTGTTCTAGTGGAGAGAGCGGTACTACGCCGTTGTGGTGACGAGTAAGTCATAAATCAGCTATACATAGCGGAAACCTCTGATTAGAGTATTCCCAAGCTGAGAGTGAGAATTTACATATTCACTTAATTAAAATCGAGTCAACCAGTTGCGGCAATAAATTACTTCCCCATAGCTGTGAGGAAGAGGAATTAAGAAAATAACCTATTGATAAAAAGATTAAATATATTTGAGTGAATCTACTGAAAACAGTTAATACCAGAGGACTTAAGACTAGAAAACAATCGCGATCGCCCAAACAAAAGGAGCCTAAATTACCGCAAGATATATGCGTCTGCGCTAAGGCGCTCAGCATTTGTCAAAATAGATGACGGTGACATTACTTCCAGCAAATGTTGGCAACAAAATACGCCTATTTTTGCCAGCCAACAATAGACCTTTTGCAAAAGCAGCTTTTGCAAGACGGTGGGATAAGGGTAAAAGGAAATGAGTTTTCCAATGCCTTTAACCTTGTCCCAACTTCTGTAAGAAGTCCAAAGGCTATCTGCCTCACAGATTCAATGGCTGCAACATGAAGGTGATTTGCCGTATTCAGCATCTGGGATGAGTACATAGTACATAATGATGGACGAAGATAAACAGGTAAACAATACTAGCAAGCAATTGGGTGAACCAACAGAGGTCAAGCAAGCAATGAACAGTGACTCCCCAGTTCCAATGAATGTTAACGAACCTGGCAGCGAGGTAACAGAGCAAGTGGCAGCCCAAACTAGCGTACCCGAAGAAACAGTTACGCCCAGTCAGGACAATGGGGTTGCTGCCACAGAGACACAAGCAGTTGACACAGCTGCCATAGCACAAATGAGTCAACAAATTGAGTCTCTCAAAGCGCAGCTAGAAGAGCGTAACACTCAATATATGCGGATCGCGGCGGATTTTGAGAATTACCGCAAACGTACGATCAAAGAAAAAGAAGATTTAGAAGTACAGATGAAGCGGAATGCGATTACTGAATTACTACCAGTAGTCGATAATTTCGAGCGGGCGCGAGCGCAAATTAAACCCCAAAACGATGGGGAAATGGCAATTCACAAAAGTTATCAAGGTGTTTACAAACAATTAGTAGATTGCCTGAAGCGTTTGGGTGTATCGCCGATGCGTCCTGAAGGTCAACCATTCGATCCCAACCTGCACGAAGCAGTAATGCGGGAACATACTGATGAATATCCTGAAGGAACAGTGTTAGAAGAGTTAGTACGCGGATATTACTTGGGCGATCGCGTGCTGCGCCATGCAATGGTTAAGGTGGCTGCTCCGAAAGAAGATATGCCGTCTTCAGAGGAAAATCAGTCTCCTCCAGAAAATAGTTAAAAAGCTACTGGGTTTTTGTCATTTGTCCTACCCTGCACCCTAGTAGGGTGTCTACGCCAGTCCCCCATCTGGCACCAAGCCCTACTCTACGAGAAGCCGCTTACGCGTCTACGGGTTCGCCACGTTGCCATCTCGGCAGAAGCCAAGACGGCAAGTGGTTTCACCAAGACGGGGGCTAGTCTCACCGCGCTGCGCGCGTCTACATGGGGGAGAACCCCTATAAGTGCGCGCTGAATCACCGCCCGGAGGGCGTCTACATGGGATGAACCACGGCGACGGCGCTTAAAGTTCGGACACAGGAGAATCCCTACCCGAACACGCGCCTCCCCTTTGCAACGCGCTGTCTCCCCAAAACCGCACTGGCTCATCGCTAGTGCGTCTATGTCATTTATCAAAAGTTTAACAGTCCAAAACTAATGACTAATGACTAATGACTAATGACTATTTATGACCAAAACTGCCTGAAAAACTAAGGTCAGCATCGCATTCAAAAACGTAAACAAGGTAGTCCGCGAAACTCACGCCCGAAGTTTAGTAGCCTTCCCCAGTGGAAACGCTAACGGAGAAACAATTTCTAGCGTCAAAACACCGCCCAGAAAAATTTCCTCCGTCAGATACCGCTTATACTTCGGTAAATAATTACTCAGTAAAAATACTCGTACACATGGGAAAAGTTATTGGGATCGACTTAGGCACTACCAATAGTTGCGTCGCAGTTTTGGAAGGTGGTCAACCTATCGTTATCGCCAATTCAGAAGGCGGACGAACCACACCTAGTATTGTAGGTTTTGGCAAAGGCGGTGAGCGCTTAGTCGGTTCGCTGGCAAAGCGCCAAGCTGTAACTAATGCTGAGAACACAATCTACAGTATCAAGCGATTTATCGGTCGTCGTTGGGATGACACCGAAACAGAACGCACTCGCGTACCCTATAACTGTGTCAAAGGTCGAGATGATACCGTTGATGTTCAAATTCGCGGACGTAACTACACACCGCAAGAAATTTCCGCGATGATTCTGCAAAAACTCAAACAGGATGCGGAAAACTTTTTAGGTGAATCAGTAACTCAAGCAGTGATTACCGTACCTGCTTATTTCACAGATGCTCAAAGACAAGCGACTAAAGATGCTGGCACAATTGCTGGACTAGAGGTACTGCGGATCATCAACGAACCAACCGCTGCGGCTTTAGCTTTTGGCCTAGACAAACAAGATCAAGAACAACTAATTCTTGTCTTTGACTTGGGGGGTGGCACCTTCGACGTATCCATTCTGCAACTAGGGGATGGAGTGTTTGAAGTAAAGGCGACTAGTGGTAACAACCACCTAGGTGGAGACGATTTTGATAACTGTATCGTCTGTTGGATGAGAGATGTATTTATCCAGCAAGAGAAAATAGACCTTTCCCAAGATAAGATGGCTTTGCAACGTCTACGGGAGGCAGCAGAAAAGGCCAAGATAGAACTCTCCAGCATGGTGAATACCTCAATTAACTTGCCGTTTATCACTGCTGATGAAACAGGGCCCAAACATCTGGAGATGGAACTTACCCGTGCCAAATTTGAAGAACTGACGGGTCATTTGATTGAAGCCACTATTGAACCTATGGTTCAGGCCTTGAAAGATGCAGACCTCAAACCACAAGCCATCGATCGCATTATTTTAGTGGGCGGTTCTACACGCATTCCTGCTGTACAAAACGCCTTAATAAAATTTTTTAATGGCAAAGCTCCCGATCGCTCTATTAATCCTGACGAAGCAGTTGCATTAGGAGCTGCCATCCAAGCTGGAGTGCTTGCTGGTGAAGTAGATAATCTCCTCTTATTGGATGTTACACCTCTGTCACTGGGAATTGAAACTTTAGGAGAAGTGTTCACTAAAATTATCGAACGTAATACCACAATTCCGACTAGTAAATCTCAAATTTTTTCCACAGCCGTTGATGGACAAACTTCGGTAGAAATTCATGTTCTCCAAGGTGAACGGGCAATGGCACGGGATAACAAAAGTTTAGGCAAATTCCTACTTGCGGGAATTCCCCCAGCCCCCCGTGGCGTACCGCAAATCGAAGTCAGTTTTGAAATCGATGTCAATGGCATCCTGAAAGTATCCGCACAAGATAAAGGTACAGGTAGAGAGCAGAGTATTCGGATAACCAACACAGGTGGCTTGAGTACCAGCGAAGTGGAACGAATGCGGCAAGAAGCCGAGATGTTTGCCGAAGAAGACAGAAAACGCATAGAAATGGCGGCGCTCAAAAACCAAGCGGATAATTTGTTGTACAGCTACGAATCGACCTTAAAAGATAATGGCAACCTGATTGGCGAGCAAATGAAAACTCTTGCAGATGAAAAACTCGCCCAGTTGCAGGTAGTCATGGCTAATTCGAGTATTTCTGTAGCAGAATTCAAACAGTGCCTGGATGACTTCCAGCAAACTCTGTTTACCATTGGTGCCGAAGTCTACAACCGCGTTAATGATGGCCAAGTCGATCATGCTCCCTCCGCAGCAGATAGTTCTGCTCCTGAACAATCTGAACCACCCAATAGCACACTTACACCGCAATTTAACTTTGATTTTGAAGAGGAAAATACCCTACAGGCTGATTATGAAGCGATAGATTGAAAGATGTTGGTAGTTAGTAGTTAGTAGTTAGTAGTTAATCTTTCCCACTAACCACTATCCACTATCCAGTACCCATTTTTGCTAGATTGTAGAAATGATTAGCTTTGTCAGGAGTTAAAAACTCTAGCTGAATTGATTAAAAAACAGATGAACTCTCAGGGTAATGGGGGGTTTTCCGTACCTTTTGGTGCGGCTAGCCCCTCTGATTGGTAGGCAGAGTTTTTCCCTAGTACGTAGCACAATTGTAAAAGAGACAGCCTCAGGCCAAAGCTTTTATCGTCTTTTACGGCAGTCGCCACAACGGGGGAAACTTCGCAATGCGCTGGCTCAGGAACCACAGCAAGTGCTCATGAGGGTCTGCGGAGTCCCCACGAAGTGTGGGGTTGGGGGTCTTCCCCCAAGACCGCACTGCCTCCTCAAGGCCGCGCTGGTACCCTGCACTCCCAGGGCGTAGCCCTTCTCGTAAATGTAGATGCCCTACGGGCCTACAAAAACCTCCAAAAACGCGCTGCCTTACGAAGAAAGCACCTGTTGCTGGTGATTTGCTGGTGATTTATGTAAAAGGTAAAAGGTAAAATCAATTATTAATAAAATTTAACCGTTGCCTTCTGCCTGTTCGAATTTCATCAGAGGCTTAAGCCGCCGCACTATTGTAAGGAAGCCATAACTCAATCGAGTTGTCAATCCACGCCTGGTGCGTCTACAAATTTCTCCCTGCATAGCTGCTTTCTACCTTTTAACTTTCACCTTTGCTATATGGCCCGCGACTACTACGAAATTCTGGGTGTCTCTCGTGACGCCGATAAAGAAGAAATCAAACAAGCCTATCGCCGCTTAGCCCGGAAGTATCACCCAGATGTGAACAAAGAACCGGGAGCCGAGGAACGCTTTAAAGAAATCAACCGCGCCTATGAGGTACTCTCAGAATCAGAAACCCGCGCTCGTTATGACCGCTTTGGTGAAGCTGGAGTCTCAGGTGCGGCTGGTGTCGGCTACCAAGATGTTGATATGGGAGGTTTTGCCGATATCTTTGAAAGCATCTTCAGTGGCTTTGCCGGTGGTATGGGTACTCAAGCGCAAAGACGACGCAGTGGCCCGGTTAGGGGTGACGATCTGCGCCTAGACCTGAAGTTAGATTTTCGAGAAGCGGTATTTGGTGGTGAAAAGGAAATTCGTATTTCGCATTTAGAGACTTGTGAAGCGTGTGGCGGCTCGGGTGCAAAGCCAGGAACTCGCCCTCGCACTTGTTCGACTTGTAGTGGTTCGGGTCAAGTACGCCGCGTCACTAGAACGCCATTTGGCAGTTTTACCCAAGTCTCGACCTGTCCAACCTGTAATGGTACGGGTACTGTTATAGAAGACAAATGCGATGCTTGTGATGGCAAGGGTGCAAATCAGGTTACAAAGAAACTCAAAATTACTATTCCGGCTGGCGTAGACAATGGTACGCGCTTGCGGATATCTGGAGAAGGAGATGCCGGTCAACGTGGTGGGCCGCCTGGAGATTTGTACGTCTACTTATTTGTCAATGAAGACGCAGAATTTCAGCGGGATGGTATAAACATTCTCTCGGAAATCAAAATTAGCTATCTCCAGGCTATTTTAGGTTCCCGCTTTGAGATCAATACGGTAGACGGGCCAGTCGAACTGACAATTCCACCCGGAACCCAGCCAAATACAGTGATGAAGTTGGAAAGTCGTGGTGTGCCACGTTTGGGTAATCCAGTCAGCCGAGGCGACCATATGATTACAGTATTAATTGATATTCCCAATAAGATAACTCCTGAGGAACGAGAATTGCTAGAAAAGCTAGCTAAAATTAGAGGAGAGCGTACTGGTAAAGGCGGTATAGAAGGTTTTTTGGGCAATTTTTTTCACCAACGATGAGTCTATCTTCTCTCTCAACTCCTGATGCTCAACTTGACTTGCGCGGCACCCCCTGCCCAATTAATTTTGTACGCACAAAACTCCGTTTGGAGCAAATGCAACCAGGGGGTTTACTAGAAGTCTGGCTAGACCCCGGCGAACCAATTGAGCAAGTTCCTGATAGCCTGACAATGGCAGGTTATCAGGTTGAACAAGTCACAGACTGCACTAGCTATTTTTCTTTGTTAGTACGCCGTCCCGCTACCACCTCATGACAGAGGAAACACCAGAACACACTCTCACTTTGTTGGGTACGGTGTTAGCCGTGCAGGCGAATTATTACAAAGTACAGCTAGATATAGGAATGGGAAAGCGGGAGAGTGGGAGAGTGGGAGAACCGGAGAGTGGGAGAGTGAGAGTAATTCCCCCCACCTCCCTATCCCCCCATCTCCCTATCCTCTTATGTACCCGCAGAACCCGCCTGAAAAAAATTGGGCAACAGGTAATGGTAGGCGATCGCGTTGTCGTAGAAGAACCAGACTGGACTGGCAAAAGAGGTGCGATCGCTGATGTCCTACCCCGAAAAAACCAATTGGATCGTCCGGCGATCGCTAATGTCAACCAAATTATGTTGGTGTTTGCTGTTGCCGATCCGCCTCTAGAACCATACCAACTCAGCCGCTTTCTGGTTAAAGCTGAGTCTTCTACAAGTTTAGATGTAGTTTTATGCCTAAATAAAAGTGATTTAATCTCAACAGAACAGCAGGTAGAAATAAATGAACGTCTTGTAAGTTGGGGTTATCAGCCAATATTTATTAGCGTGTACAAAAGTATAAATATTGACAAAACAGCCAACCTACTTAAAGATAAGATTACCGTTGTTGCTGGACCTTCAGGAGTTGGTAAGTCCAGTTTAATCAATATTTTGATTCCTAATGTTAATCTACGCATAGGTGAAATTTCTGGCAAACTCGCTCGCGGTCGTCACACTACACGCCATGTAGAATTATTTGAATTGCCAAAAGGTGGTTTGCTGGCGGATACTCCCGGTTTTAATCAGCCTGACTTAGATTGTCAGCCAGAAGAATTAGCAAATTATTTCCCGGAAGCTAGGGAGAGATTAGCAGTTGCTAGCTGTCGGTTCAGTGACTGCCTGCATCGAGATGAGCCTGGATGTGCTGTGCGGGGAAACTGGGAACGCTACCAGCATTATTTGGAGTTTTTGGAAGAAGCGATCGAGCGTCAAACCCAGCTTAACCAACAAGCTGCTCCTGAATCTACCGTGAAGGTAAAAACTAAAGGCAAGGGCCAGACTCAGTACGAACCAAAGTTAGAAAGTAAAAAATATCGACAAAAATCTCGGCGCACTCAACTGCAAGAACTTGAGCAGTTGTATGAGGAAAGTGAGGAAACTTAGAGGCTATTTATAACAAAATATTCCCTGCCGTCGCCGCCGGATTTCATGCTGTCGCGCCCGACCTACGCGGCTTTGGCGAAACGGAGGCGCCGCCGGAAATCGAAAGCTATTCGCTCAAAAATCTGACTTCGGCTGACTCAGCAGGGGCGACAGAAATTGCCCTAAAAAGAAACTGGTGGTAATGCCGCTTGGAACCCTGCCTCGAAACGCATCAGGAGTCACAGAAGTCAGACAAAGATTCATATTCGGCATGAGTAGCCCTAATCCTATACCCGCGATCGCTAACCCCACTAGCACGACTGCATAGCCGATCGCCCAACCGATCAATCCATACCCCAGCGCCATGTTGACAAACGCAATACCGTAAATTGCAATAAACCCTAAACGAGCTTTGACCCAAACCCATGAATCCTGCCTGTAAACCCAGGAATTGTGCCCGTGCAGATCCGCTCTCGCCATAGTTCAATTGAATTTTTTACTCTTTCCAAGTCCTATAATATGGGCGGCTTCCGCATAGTTTATGCCATTGGTAATGCTGAGTTAATTCGTGCTTTGCGTCAAGTCAAAGCAGCAATTGATTTTAATCAGTATCGCGGAATTTTAAATGGGGCGATCGCAGCCCTCAGCGGGCCGCAAGATGGCGTCAAAACAGCTGTCAATACCTTCCGCCAACGCCGGGATGTCTTTGTTAATGCTTTACATCGCATTGGTTGGCAACTTCCCAAACCTAAAGCCACAATGTACGTTTGGGCAAAGTTACCAGAACCTTGGAGCCAAGATTCTGTAGAATTCTGTACTCAACTAGTCGAAAAAACAGGAGTAGCAGCGTCACCTGGTGCTGGTTTTGGCAAATTCGGGGAAGGCTATGTTCGCTTTGCCTTAGTGCACGAGCCACAAGTGTTAGAAACTGCTGTACGGAGAATTGCGGAGTTTTTGTAGCTATATTATCAAGTCACGCCTAATGTGAATTACAAGTATGTAAAACATGTTCCGATCAAGAAAGCGATCGCAAGAGAATTTTCCAATGTTTAAGCCACCATACCTATATGGGCAGCGACGATCTGCCAAGTTCCGCTCGAAGAGACAGCACTTTCTATTTGCTTGGGCAGAAGAATCCCCACTTCAACGGTTATTACTTGAGGTTCCACATCTGCCTCTTGATCAGCCATTCTCCTGAGTCCTCTCTGTGGAGAAGCCAGGTCTTCGTGGCTTTGAATGAATTCGTCGCCCCATCAGCGTAGGCGACAGTGTTCACATTGGCCTGCGCAATTCCATATACCCATCGATCATCGATCCGTAGAGCATCAAGGGGTATCGATTGAACAGTCCATTTCGCGACATCATAGTCCTTCTGTTCGCTCTTTAAGATCTCGTCTGGACCGTGCTCAGGCTCCGACCCGGGTGGAATCCGAATCGCGTCTGCGGCAAATAGCTTCCCATAGGCTACCGAATCGTTGGCGCTAACGGCTGCTTGATATTTCTCACACATTGCCTTGAGAATTTCGTTCGCATCAATCATAGTTTCTGCCTCCTTGGCTAGCTTGCTCTCTCCCGATGCATAACAGGTGAGCAAAATTGGTATAACCGAAGCCGATTCTTGCACCGATCGTCACGGGAGGATTTTCGCACTGTCTAACGTCGTTAAACTCATCGACGCAAGACTAATTTTGATTGACATACTCACCGTCCTAAAGGAGCGGTGAGTATGTCAACTAGCTCATGCTGATTTGAGTAGGGCTAATCTCACCGAGGCTAATCTAAGTGGAGCCGATTTAGCTAAAGCAAACTTAACAGGTGCTAATTTTAGCAAGGCAGTCTTGACAGGTGCTAATCTCTGCCTAGCTAAACTTACTGGAGCTAACTTTAGTTGGGCTAAGCTTGAAGGAGCAATTATTACCTGGACTGACCTCGATGCCAACTTCAGCCACGCTGATCTTACGAATGCCGATCTAACAAGGTCTCATCGTAGTGATGGCAACTTTTATCAAGCCAAGCTTCCCGATAGTAAATAGGAATGTAGACAGCGATCGCATTTTTGCATTTTTGTTATTTTATTGTGCTGCTTGCAATTCCTGCAATTTAGCCAATACAGCCTGGACATGACCTTTCACTTTCACATTCGACCAAACATAAGCTAACTCACCATCAGGGGCAATTAAAAAAGTTGACCGCACCACACCCATATATTCTTTGCCCATGAATTTTTTTAACTGCCACACACCATAGGTTTCACATACTTGGTGTTCTGGATCGCTCAATAGTTGTAGTGACAAATTGTGCTTGTTAATAAATTTGCAATGAGACTTTTCACTATCGGGACTAATGCCAGCAATTTTAGCCCCCAGGGCGCTGAACTCTTGAGAAAATTCGCTAAATTCTTTGGCTTCAGTCGTACAACCGGGGGTGTCATCTTTTGGATAAAAGTAGAGGACAAGCCAATTTGATTGAAAATCACTCAGGCTGACTGAATTACCATTTTGATCGGGGGCAGTAAAATCAGGTGCTTTTTCTCCTGCTTGGGGAATATCTTGGAGTGAAGGCATTATTTATTTTAAGTTCAGCTGAGAAAATAGTATCATCCGCTGAACTAGATGCGATCGTAAGTTATGAAATTAAAAAAGGCTGTTGTCATTGGTGGTAGTATCGCGGGTTTGCTAGCGGCGCGTGTACTTGCAGAACATTGTGATTCAGTCATAATTGTGGAACGCGATCGCCTACCTTTGCAACCGCAGATGCGTAAAGGTGTACCACAATCAGCGCAGCCCCATGTTTTATTGGTGCGAGGATACAGGATTTTAGAGGAACTTTTCCCCAGTATCGGTTCACAGTTGAGTGCTGCTGGTGCGCTTACCCTTGATTGGATGCGGGAGTTTCATTTTTTCACCCAAGGCCGATGGAGCAAAAATGCTGTTGTACCTTCTGAAATTGTTTCCTTGACTTGCTCTCGTCCCTTGCTAGAATGGGCAATCCGCCAGCGACTGGCTGAGTTTTCTCAGGTGCAGTTTGTCGAACAACATCGGGCGATCGCCTTGCTGACAAACCCCAGTCAAACCCAAGTTACGGGTGTAAAATTGCAATCTCTTGCGGGCGAGGGTTTAAAAGAGTTGTCAGCTGACTTAATAATTGATGCTAGCGGTCGTCGTTCCCATGCACCCCAGTGGCTAGAAAATATCGGATTTACACCACCACCAGAAACCATAGTTAACCCATTTTTGGGATATGCCACCAGACGTTACAAACAGCCAGAAGATTTTGCTGAAGATTGGAAGGTCATGCTGATTACCCAAGAACCCCCAAAAAATACTCGCTTGGGGTATTTAGCCAAGATTGAAGGTGGAGAATGGATAGCTACTCTTGGTGGTTATGGGCGTGACTTTCCGCCGCTGGACAATCAGGGTTTTTTGGCATTCGCCCGCAGTTTATCTAGTCCCAGATTTTATGAAAGCATCAAGGATGCGGAACCAGCCTCGCCGATCTATGCCCATCGTGCCACTGCAAATCGGCTGCGTCACTATGAAAAAATTAACATGCCTGGGGGCTTTGTGGTATTAGGCGATGCAGTTTGTGCCTTGTGTCCGGTTTATGGTCAAGGAATGACAGTCAGTGCTTTATCAGCAATGCTTCTCAAAGACTGGCTAAGTGATACTGAACTTCAGCCTTCACGCTTCCAAAAAAACTTGGCAAAAAGTAATTCTTTTCACTGGATGCTAGCTACAACACAAGACTCTCGTTTTCTTACCACATTAGGTAGAAAGGAACCTAGTTGGGCTAATAAACTTTTGGTTTGGTACAATCAAACGCTTATTGAAAGCAGCAATGTGGATACCGAATTGCGTACTTTATTTGTAGAAATTACCCACTTACTCAAATCACCTCTAACTTTTTATCATCCCCAAGTTGTATTTCGTGTACTCACACAAAAGAAAATTTCTAGCAATTTGAGTTAATTGGTAAATTTGTAGTAGCTCTTTTAGAGCTTTGTATAACAAAGAATTATTTTATGAACATTGACATAATTCACCGAATAAATATACTCAAAGTGTACTATTGATGGCACAAGTCGCATGACATGGACATCATTAAGACAACGGATTAACCAACTGCCGCTCGTTCTTGCAGGGCCAATTTTGCGACGCACCGAGCCTAATGGTGTTACTGTGTGGATAGTTTTAAAAGAAAGCCGCAATGTCACTCTCAAAATATTTGATACTAATAAAAAAATATTACTTATCGGGAGTAAAAATACAATTCCATTAGGCATTAATTTACATGTAGCCGCTGTGACTGCCAAAAATAATACTAATGTGCTTTTATACGATGAAAATTATCTCTATGATTTAGAATTTGGTAATGGAGAAACGCTTAGTACTCCTGGTATTTTAAATCCCCAAGGCTCAATCGCAGATATTACATATCCTCAATATGATTTGCCAAGTTTTGGGATGGTGCCTAATGATTTAAAAGATTTACGCATCATTCATGGTTCTTGTCGGAAGCCACATAGTGAAGGCTTAGATGCAATGGCAGCTTTAGACAAGATGATTAAAGAAGCGTTAGTACAAGACCCAAAAAAACGACCACATCAACTCTTTCTTACTGGGGATCAAATCTATGTAGATGATGTCGCAGATGCCTTACTTTTCATGTTAATGGATGCAGGTCAAACCCTGTTGGGATGGTCGGAAACATTACCAGATGTCACAAATCCGCAAGAGTTAAATCCTGGTCAGCGCAATTATTTAGCAACGCATACTGCCGGATTAACGGCAAGTATGAATAAAATTAACCGAATTTCTAATATTGCCAAAAGTCATTTATTCACGTTTGGCGAATTTTTTACAATGTATTTATTCGCCTGGAGTGAGATTTTGTGGCCTAAACCTGAAGATTTACCAACATTTGCAGATGCAATTCAGAATTTGCCATTACTTGCAAGTAGTAAAACTTTATTTCAAGAAGAACTTGAGTATTTAAAAAACTTTCAAAAAACCCTCAAAGAAATCAGGCGTGCCTTAGCTAATATTCCCACTTACATGATATTTGATGACCATGAAATTACCGATGATTTTTATCTAAACATGGCATGGTGCGATCGCGTTCTCAGTAAACCTCTGGGCAGACGCATTGTGCAAAATGGTATGCTTGCTTATGCTATCTGCCAAGCTTGGGGAAATACACCCCAAGAGTTTGAGGATGATAAACCAGGAGCAGCATTATTGAAAGCTGCTGTAGCATGGTCAACTTCACAAGGTCAAAACTCACAACACGAACAGGAAATTACTCGGCGCGTTGGTTTACCATCCCTTGCTGAGATAAAAAACAGCAGGCAACTAACCCATACAGATGCTTCCCTACAGTGGCATTACACCGTTACTGGGCCAGGATATGAAGTCATAGTACTAGATACTCGTACCTGGCGGGCATTTCCAGGTAAAGACTTTGATTTTCCTTCACTTTTGAGCGAAGCAGGTTGCGATCGCCAAATATCAAAAGTGGTTCGCCCCAAAGATGCAAAAGTAACTTTAGTAATATCACCAGGGCCTGTCATTGGTGTACCTCTTTTAGAAACTATCCAAAAGACAGCTAAAACTTTCGCCGAAAATTTAGGTAGTGCTGCTTGGGGTTTCGATCCAGAAGCTTGGGGTTTAGAAGCAAATGCTTTTGAAAGACTGCTTGCATCTTTGGCTCCACGAGCATTACCAGCAAAGCAAAATCGTGTAATTGTCTTATCAGGAGATGTACACTACAGTTTTGCTGCTCGCTTGCAATATGCTGCAACACGTCCTTTTCAACATTCAGAAAATTTTAACACTGAACTTATTGTTGTTCAATTTACTAGTAGCTCCTTGAAGAATGAAGACAGTGGCGCGGGTGGGAGTCATTCATTGCACAAAAAAGGTTTCATCCCGATTGAAGCAATCAACCATCTGCCAACAGCAGAGATTGTTGGGTGGGAAAATCAAGGCACAAAAGAACTAGAAATTGGTGTCATATATACTTTTGCTGACCAAATCTTGCAATGCATACCCTGGAAAATCAAAACTAATCCTGCCGTAGTAGATTTAATTAAAGAACGCAGTTGGTTTAAAGCATTCCAAATCATTAAACAACCCGAGTGGTGGTATCGAATTGATTTTTTATTAGGAAAATATGAAAAAGTGAACGAACCACCAGATTCTCATATTCTCCAGCCTCAATCTGTAACTGCGCCCCTACCAGGACAAAACCGCAAGCCAGCGTTAGAAAAGTATTTGGCAATGGCAAAAAATCATCGTGATTATCGGGGCAAATGGGGAGATGGTAAAGAAATTGTGGGAGTAAATAATCTTGGTGAAATCACTTTTGAATTCGTTGATGATAAAGAGATGGCTGTACAAACTCTCTGGTGGCGACTGGAAAGTCGAGAAAAAGGCAAGTTTTTGGAACCTTTCCCATTAACTCGGTATGAAGCATCGCTGGAATTTGACGATCGAGAACATCCAATTGATGATGTCTTGAAAAAGGAGACAAACATTGGGTATGGGTAATAGGTAATAGGTCATTGGTAAGGGACTTCCAAATAAAAAAATATATAATTCTTCTTGTGGGGTGGACATCCTGTCCGCCATGACTAAGGGCGGGCGAGACGCCCACCCCACAAGAAGGGATAATTTGTTTCTTGGTAATTCCTAATGGGAAGAAAATTATTAAGCCGTACTTACAGTGGAATATAAACTGATTAAACGGAATAAAATATAGCGTTTATTAAGCAACTGAGGTACACCTAAATCTTTTTTACCAAGGTTAGTAGTTTTGAAAACGTACCTCACCAGGTCGGAAACCGCTATATAACTCCTCATTTACAACTCTCTATTTCTAGCATCTAGAAACTTAAGTTGATGGTACAAACAACTAATCAGTGGTAAATTCACACCTGCGGAAACAGCTTTCCTTAAAGGATTACCAAAAATCGCTTCTATCTCCAAAGGGCGGCGATAGTACATGATTTTGCATCGATACAGTCATTTTAATGGGTTAATTAATAAATGTTGATAGTAGAGTGAGCATTGCTAGCCCTGTTAAAGTGTAACCTTTAACATCGAGTTTTCTTTGTGTCTACCCTGCAGGAAGCCGAAGAAGGCGCGTCTATGTGTCTTTGTGGTGAAAAAATAAATTTTATTAACCACCAAGACACTAAGATACCAAGGTCATTGCAGGTAAATTATTTTGATTCATCTTCCATTCTCGATTCTCGACATTCACAAGTCATATAGGACTAGTATTTGATTTTTGAAAAGATACGTAGGGGAGGCAAAAAGGGGTGTGGATTTTCCTCCCCCTTTATTGCCGTTGCGTTACGCCAAAGGCTAACGCACCATTCTATGTTT